>JAGABQ010000063.1:0-3266 GCA_017614495.1 Clostridia bacterium | reverse complement strand
CAGCTCCTATGATTTCGACGGCGACAACGTCCCGATCATCCGCGGCTCCGCAAGAGAAGCGCTCGAGTCCCCCTCCAAGGACCCGAACGATCCTGTTTATGCGTCGATCAAAGAGCTTATGGACGCTGTTGACGATTATATCCCGACCCCCGAGCGTCAGTCGGATCTCCCGTTCCTGATGCCCGTTGAGGACGTCTTCTCCATCTCCGGCCGCGGCACCGTCGCGACGGGCAGAGTTGAGCGCGGAACCGTCAAGGTCAGCGATACCGTTGAGATCGTCGGCCTTACCGAGGAAAAAAGAACGACCGTCGTTACCGGCGTCGAGATGTTCCACAAGCTTCTTCCGCAGGCCGAGGCCGGCGACAACATCGGCGCCCTCCTCCGCGGCGTTGCCAAGAACGAGATCGAGCGCGGACAGGTCCTCTGCAAGCCCGGTTCGATTCATCCTCATACCAAATTCAAAGGCAACGTTTACGTTCTGACCGAAAAAGAAGGCGGACGTTCCAAGCCCTTCTTCCCGGGCTACCGTCCTCAGTTCTATTTCAGAACCACCGACGTTACCGGTACGATCGGACTCCCGGCTGACGTCGAGATGTGCCGCCCCGGCGACAACGTTGTTATGAGCGTTGAGCTTATCACTCCCGTCGCTATCGAAAAGGGTCTCCGCTTCGCTATCCGTGAAGGCGGCAGAACCGTCGGCTCCGGCGTCGTTACCGAGATCGACGAGTAATTTCCTAAAAACTCAATAGTTTATTTTCGGGGGGAGCGCAAGCTCCGGTGAAAGTCCAAACCGGTGGTAAAGTCCACTAACAGCGAAAGCTGCCGAGCGGGTGAGATTCCCGCACCGACGGTATAGTCCGGATGAGAGAAAATAAAAAGCGCCGCGGAAACGGGGGCGCTTGAAGGAAGGATTAAGGTCCCCCGATTTTTCGGGGGACCGTTCTTTTATGAACGATACAGAGTATTCCGGCGGCGCGGATTTGGTGCGTGTTAAAGCCGTTCTTTGCCCAAATTGCGGGGCAAATATAAAGGCGGATCCCAAATCGAAAACTTTGAAATGTGAGTTTTGCGGATCAAGTTTACTATTTGAGTACGGATCAATTAAACTGGATTCAGAATGTGCAAGAGAAGAAGGATCCGACCTTGAAAAGGATCGAATTCCTGCACAAAAAGAAGAATTAAAAAGCCATAACGGCAGAAAAACGGGACGGCGGGTTCTGTTCGCTTCGGTACTGACGGCTGTAATGTCGGCGCTCGCCGTCGTGCTTATGAAACTTGAAATAAGCGTGCCGATAATGCCGGCTTTTATAAAATTCGATTTTTCGGATTTTCCGGCAATGTTCGCGGGCATCGCAGCGGGGCCTCTGTGGGGCGTGCTCGTGTGTCTTATCAAAAATCTGCTGCATATCTTCTTCGGGAGCAGCACCGGAGGTATAGGAGAGATCGCAAATTTCGCGATCGGCGCGGCATACGTTCTGACCGCGACCCTGATATACCGCCGTATCGGCGGCAGGAAGGGAATGCTTATCGGCGGAGCCGCCGGCTCGGTCGCCATGGCGGTCGTCGCCTACCCCGTGAATCTTTTCATAGTATATCCGCTTTATACGAAGTTTATGCCTCTTCAGTCCATTATTGACGCATATTCTGCGATAAATCCGGCGGTGACGGGGCTTCCGCAGGCGCTCCTGATATTCAATACTCCCTTCAACGTCATAAAGGGAGTCATCCTCACGGCGGTCGCGATACTGACGTATTCCGTGACCAAGCCGCTGTTTGAACTGATAGAGGACAAAATACGCTCTTGACGGGAGGCAACCATGAAAGTGACAGGCAAAAAATGCAAAACCGTGATTGCGGCGGTGCTCACCGTGCTTTTTGCCGTCACGGCGGCTGTTTTCCCGCTTTTTTCCGAGAGGTCAAGGGTAGTGGGTGAAGAAAACGTCAAGATCAAACTTTACGACGGGGAAGAAAAGCGCCTGATCGGCGAGGTCTCCTATTCCGAACTGCAAAGTTACTCCGCTGCGCTTAACGTCGGCGAGATAATTTATAACGTCAATAGCAGGTCGGACGGCGGCAACTTTATATCGAAAATAGACGGGCCGTCGAAGACCCTGACCACAGAGGACGAGGTAATGTACCGCCGTGTTTTCGGCGGATGGTACATGGAGTCCCCGACGAGGCTTTACGTCTCGAACTGGAACTGGGAAGAAGATAACAGTATCGGCGGGATGTCGCTTTTCGATGACGACGGCACTCCGGACAAAAAGTTCTGGAACGCTAAAAAGCAAGAATACCGGCTGTACGCCTACTGGATCCCCGAAGATTTCTTCGTTCCCGTGGTATCATACAAGGACACCAAGACGGGGGACGGCAGCATAGACTGTCTGTACGTCAACGCCTGCGTGCCGCGGGGCGACATATTTGAGGAAGCGGGCTTCATAATCGACGAACGCAAAAACGTGAGCGAAAAGGACATGACGCTTGATGGCTCTCCGCTTTACGTGGAACGCGGTGTCGAAATGTTCAAATCGATCAGGGAGAGCGGCTGCTACAACTTTGACATAACCTTCAGAAACGTCACGGGAGGCGATTCGGACGGATATGCAAATGACGGACGCGTCCTTGCCTTCCACTGGAAAGGGATCAACGCGTTTGACAGCTTTTCCGTCAGGGTTTATCTCGTTACGAGAGAGGGCAGCGTGGTATACGGTCCGATAACGACCGTCAGTCTGAAAGACGGCGGCGAGCTCTTACCGATAAAAAACAACTGAAATAAAAAATCCCGGAAGCCGTGAGCTTCCGGGTTTTTGACGTATCATTCACCGCGTCTGAAGGGGAGGAGCTTGGCCCGGTCGAGCGCGAACATCACGGCGGGGATGAGAATGAGCTGTACGATTATGCCGGGTATCGCGTTCAGCAGGGCGCCCGCGAGGAACGCGCTGAAGGTAAACGTCTTTCCGGATATCCCGAGAAGGATCATCTGAGCCGCGCCCCACACCAGTCTGCCGATTATCATTGCAGAGATAATGCTGATATAAAGCGGTATTATTCCCTGTTTTTTGAATCTCGAATAGATGAATCCGGAGACGAAGGCGTACGCCGCGAGCTCAAACGCCATGGCGGCGGCCGTGGGATACATCGGCGGCATCGAGAAGATGAGCGAGCGCAGGATCGGCAGGATGAACGCCATCGGCGTCGCGTACTGCCATCCGCAGATCAGGGCGCAGAGAAACACAGGAATGTGCATGGGCAGGAGCATGCTGCCT
>JAGABQ010000062.1:0-3420 GCA_017614495.1 Clostridia bacterium | reverse complement strand
GCCGTGGGATACATCGGCGGCATCGAGAAGATGAGCGAGCGCAGGATCGGCAGGATGAACGCCATCGGCGTCGCGTACTGCCATCCGCAGATCAGGGCGCAGAGAAACACAGGAATGTGCATGGGCAGGAGCATGCTGCCTATCTGCGGGATCTGTCCGGTAAGGAACGGCAGTACCAGTCCGAGTGCGAGGAACATCGCGGTCAGCGTCAGCCGGAGGATTCTTTCTTTGTTTTTACTCATTAGTTTGCTCCGTAAAGATTTGATACAACTTATTATACCACACGGGCCGCCGGTTGTCAATTTTCGGGAATCAGCGACGGTAAAATGTTTTTACATTATTTCGGCCGAAAGCCCATGACGCTTGAAAAAATATTCCTCGTGTGGTATACTATAAGAAAGACGCCGAAATAAATCGGTCACAATCGCATCCGGAGGTCTCATAAACCAAATGAAAAAATCATCGGCAGGCAAAGCCGGTAAAAATTCGCAGAAAAAATCGAACAGTCTGATAATTATAATCATCGCGGTGGCGGTGGTCGCTCTGCTCGTGACTTACCTGTTCAGCGGCGGCAGCATAATGGACCTGATCACGGGAGAGAACGGCGCCGCGTCGGCGGCCGATACCGAGCCCGCGCCGGGTATCGACAGTAAGACGGACAAGCCGGATCCTTCGGAGAGCTCCGCTCAGCCGACCGGCCCCCCTATCGACGAGAACGGACGGTACTTTTCAAAGGACGAGGTCGCTCTTTATATCCATACCTACGGAAAGCTCCCGGCAAACTTCGTGACGAAGACAGAGGCACGCAAAAAAGGCTGGGAGGGCGGTTCGGTGGAAAAATATTTTCCCGGATGCGCCATCGGAGGCGACAGCTTTTCCAACAGTGAGGGCAATCTTCCCGAAAAGAGCGGGAGGACCTATCGCGAATGCGATATTGACACAAACGGGCAAAGCGCGCGCGGGGCGAAACGCATAGTCTTTTCGAACGACGGGCTCGTTTATTATACCGGCGATCACTACGAGACGTTCGAGCTGCTTTACGGGACGCCCTGAGGAGGAAATATGGAAATATTCGTTCTCGACGGGACAAAAATGACAGACCGTGAAACGGCTCACGCATACATCGCGCGCACGCTCGGCTTCCCTGCGTATTACGGCGGGAATCTCGACGCCCTCGCCGACTGCCTTTCGGAGATGGGCAGGGAGACCTGCATCGTGCTCACCGACCGCGACGAAATTGAAAAAAAGCTCGGCAGGGTCTATGCCGACCGGATGCTCGGGGTGTTCCTTGAACAGTCCGGGTGCTGCGGATTTCAGTTTATGATCTGCGACGACATCTGAAAACAATATCCTTAAAGGAGAAACAATATGAACAACTACAACACGAACACACCTTATCAGCAGACACAGGGGACCAGAATGTATAAGGGTCAGTATTACACCGATTCTCAGCTTCAGCCCATATCGGCGTGGGGATATTTCGGCTATATGCTCCTTTTCTCGATCCCTCTGCTCGGCTTCATTCTCCTGATCGTGTTCAGCGTTTCCGACGACAACATCAACAGGCGTAATTTTGCCCGCTCGTACTGGTGTTCGCTCGTTATCGCGCTCATCATCATTGGCCTGATTCTTGTCATCGCCCTCGTCTCCGGAGGACTCTCAAATCTCAGCAGCTGGCTGTCTTCTATTCTCCCCTCCGCCTGACACTGCGGCAAAATGTCTTTTTCCCGGCAGATAAGGGAAGAGATCGCCGCCGCAAAGCCGAAAAGCGCATGCTGCCGGTCGGCTCTCCGGTCCGGGATCCTTTTCGGCGTCTGGGACGGCTCTCCGTCCGACCTTACGGAGGACGTACGGATAACTTATTTCAGAATAACGTCGGAGCTTTATCCGAAGGGAGAACCTTCGGAGGCTTTGGCGTACCGTGACGTTCCGGAGACGGATTTTACCTGTGAAAACTGCCGGTGGAACTTTGTAAAAGGGGTTTTTCTCGCGTGCGGCACCGTTTCGAGACCGGAAAGTTCTTATCACGTTGAGATGCTTATCCGCGGGAAGGAACGCGCCGCGGCTTTCGCCGGCCTGCTAACAGGCCTCGGCATGCAGCCGGGCATCACGGCCCGGAAAAACGGGAAATACGGGGTTTATTTCAAAAACAGCGAGGAGATATCCGATTTCCTCGGTTTTATGGGCGCCGGGAAGGCGGTATTCCGTCTTCTCGACGCGAAAATATTCAGGGACCTGCGCAACGACGCGAACAGAGTTTCAAACTGCGAGCTCGCCAATATAAGGCGCACGGTCAACGCTTCGGCGGAGCAGATGAAGGCGATAAGACTCATCATAGACCGCGGAGCGGAGGTCAATCTGCCCGACGAACTCAGGCAGACGTTCGACCTCAGGGCGGCTTTTCCGGACGACACTCTGTCCGAACTTGCCGAAAAGCACGTCCCGAAAATAACAAAATCCGGCGTTAACCACCGCCTCAGGCGGATAGTTGATTTTGCCGGAACGCTTTGACGCCGTCAATACCATGAGAGATTTCGTTCACCTTCATCTGCACAGCGAGTACAGTCTGCTGAAAGGGGCGTGCCGTATTTCAAAGCTCCCCGCAGCCGTCCTTTCGCGCGGGCAGAAGGCGGTCGCGGTCACCGATCTCGGCGTGATGTACGGATGCGCGGATTTCAGCGACGCGTGCGTCAGGGCGGGAGTAAAACCGATAATCGGCTGCGAGCTCGCGGTCGATTTTGACGGGGTTTCCGGCTCGGTCGTCCTGCTCGTCACGGACGCCGCGGGATACGGCAATCTCACCCGTCTCGTGACTCTGTCCTGCATCTCCGGGAAAAACGTACCGCAGGACGAGCTTTTCTCTCACTCCGGGGGGCTGATCTGCCTTTCTGGGGGGAAGCGCGGTCCCCTGAACATCCTTTCCGACAGGGACGACCGGGAAGGGGCGAGGGCGCTCGCCGGGAAACTGCGCGGCGTCTTCGGAGAGAACTTTTATATCGAACTGGAAAAACAGGGCCTTGAAGGGCAGGGCTATTCAAACGAATTTCTCATTTCCGTTTCACGCTCTGCGGGGATACCTCCTGTCGCGTGCAACGACGTGTTTTATATAGAAAAAGCCGACGCGGGAACGAGGGAGACCCTCTCGTGTATCGGCGACGGCAGGACGGTTTCGGAAGGCAGGGAGCCGGGATTTGAGACCGACGAATTCTATTTGAGATCGTCCGAAGAGATGGAGAATCTTTTCGGGCATATCCCCGAGGCGCTGGACAACACAGTCAAGATAGCGGAAAAATGCTCTTTTGAGCTGAAGCCCGGGAAAACCGTTCTGCCCGAATACGTCACGCCAAACGGAGAAAAGCCCGATTCGTATCTGAGACGCATCGCCTTTGAGGGATACGAAAAAGCGGTGTCCGAGGGCCG
>JAGABQ010000061.1:0-2541 GCA_017614495.1 Clostridia bacterium | reverse complement strand
GTGCGTGGTCTTCAACGGGCTCATCGAGGCAGTGCTCGACCCGCCGGTCTCCGGCGCTTACGCCGAAAAGATCGCCTTCGGCGGCGAGGGGTTCGGGTATCTCTACGCTCAGCTCCCCGACGGGCGCGTATTCCGCCGCAAAATGAAGCACGCGGGGCGCGCCTCCGTCACCGAACAGCCGGAGGACTACATGAAACGGTTCGTGTACTGAAAGGGTTTTGTCTCAAGATCTGCCGTCAAAAAGCCCTGCGGATAAGTCCGCAGGGCTTCATAGTTTATCAGTCCCCTCACATCGAGATCTTTTCGATGAATCTGGTGAACTCGCGTTTATAGGCGTCGTAGTCCTTGACGAAGGACAGGCCGTGCGGGGCGCCTTCGACCTCGAAGAGCGTCACCTTGTCGGGGTTTGCCTCCTTTATCGCGCGGCTCATCTCCACGGGGACGAAGTGATCCCCCGTGCCGTGCGCTATGAATATCGGCACCTTCGCGTTCTTCACGGATTTCAGCGCCGACGACGACAGTATGTCAAACCTCCCGAAAAGCCGCGCGCCGAGGTATATGAAGGGATAGGTGACGTAATCGATATGCGTCATTTCCTTCGCGACCTTCGCAACTATCCCGAAAGGCGAAGAATACGGGCTGTCGGCGACGATCCCCCGGACGTTCTCCGGCAGAGGCAGGTCCGACGCCATGAGCACCGTCGCCGCCCCCATCGAGATCCCCGCTATGCATATCCTGACGTCCTTCCCGAAGCGCTTTATCGCGTAATCGACCCAGCTGAGGACGTCGCGGCGCTCCTTCACCCCGAAGGTGATGGTGTGCCCCTCCGACCGTCCGTGCGCCCTCTGATCGACGACGATGACGTTGTGTCCGTACGAGAGCGCGAGCTTGAGCCCGCCCGAAAAGTCGCGTATGCCGTTGCCCCTGTACCCGTTGAACTGGATATAGAGCGGCGCGTCCTCTTTCTGCATATAAAGCCGCCCGAAGAGTTTCAGCCCGTCGTAAGACTCGGTATATACCGCCTCGTATGGTATGGCGTTGGCCTCGTCTATGAGGGATATCATTTTATCGTGATAGGGGTCGTAGTCCTCCCCCGTCAGGACGTCGTAGGTCACGTCGGCGGCGTTTTTGTTGTAAAACGCTTTGAGATACACAGCGAGCGACACGCCGAGCGTCGCCGCCGCCGCGCCCGCCGCGAAATAAAGGGCTTTTTTCATTTTCCGTTCTCCTCTCCGCAGGCCGTCAGCGCGCGTATCGCCTCCGCGGGGTCGGCCGCCCTGAACACCGCCGAACCCGCAACGAGCACGTCAGCGCCCGCCCGCGCGATCTCGCCGGCGTTTTTGAGATTGACCCCGCCGTCGACCTCAACGGTTATCCCGCCGTACCGGTCGGCAAGCGCCCGCGCCTGTCTTATCTTTTCGGTCGATTCGGGGATGTAGCTCTGGCCGCCGTAGCCCGGCTCGACCGACATGATGAGTATCGTGTCAACGAAAGGCAGATACGGCCCGATGACGCCGACCGGAGTGGAAGGCCGCAGCGATATCCCCGCCTTTTTGCCGAGGGCCCTTATCATCCTGAGCGCCTCGCCGGGGTCGGCGCAGGCCTCGTAATGCACAGTCACGCCGTCCGAGACGGCGGCGAATCTCTCGATATACGCAGCGGGCTCGAGCACCATGAGATGCGTGTCGAAAAACGCGCCGGAATACCGCCTCAGCGAGGCGATGAAGTCCGCGCCGAAGGATATGTTGGGCACGAAGCGCCCGTCCATGACGTCGAGATGCAGATATTCCGCCCCGGCGTCAAAGACCTTTTTCGCCTCCTCGCCCGCACACGCAAAGTCGCACGCGAGCATCGACGGGGCTATCCTGATTTTCCTGCCGGATACGTTCATTCCCGCTCCTTTTCGAGGAGGCAGACCGCGTGGGCGGCTATGCCCCCGCCCGTCCCGGTGAAGCCGAGACCCTCCTCCGTCGTCGCCTTGACGTTGACTCTGTCGGGGCTTATCCCGAGAGAGGCCGCGAGGTTTGACCTCATTTCGTTTATATACCGCGCGAGCTTCGGCGCCTGGGCGATCACCGTGCAGTCGATATTGACGACGGCAAAGCCCCCGCGCGACAGCATATCCGCGACCTCGGCCGCGAGTTTCATGCTCGATATGCCGAGATATCTGTCGTCAGAGTCGGGGAAACACCGCCCGATGTCAGGCAGGCCCGCCGCGCCGAGCAGGGCGTCGAGCGCAGCGTGGGTGAGCACGTCGGCGTCGGAATGGCCTTCGAGGCCCTTTTCGTACGGGATATCGACCCCGCCGAGCACGAGTCTGCGCCCCGGGACGAGCCGGTGCACGTCGTATCCGTGCCCTATTCTGAGCAGGGAAAGATCATTTTTCATCGGATTTCTCCTCCTCGCGGAATCTGAGAATCGCCTCCGCCACGGCAAAGTCCGAGGGGTAGGTCAGCTTGATGTTCTCGTTCCCGCGCGGAACGGCGACGGGGAAAGGACGAAAGCCCGCGTGAGAGGCGAGCGACACGTCGTCCGTCGCGC
>JAGABQ010000009.1:0-3867 GCA_017614495.1 Clostridia bacterium | reverse complement strand
TTCTTCGCGCTCGGGCAGACGGTATCGACCCCCGAAGGCCCCGCCGTCAGGGCGATAAAAAGGTTCGACATCGAAAAACAGTAAAACCGGAAGGGCGCGCCCCTCCCGGTTGTTTGTTTGGATTGTGCGGTTTGCCCTGCGCGGCAAGAAAGCGTTCACTCTTGGCTTCTCCTCCAAGGGGAAGGCGAGGTTAAGTTAAGCTTTCGCCGATTATTTCTTCACCGAGTCGAGGAAGGCGGCGATGTCGCCGACGGTCTCGAACTCCGCGAGCTGTTCGTCGGGGATGGTGATTCCGAAATCCTCCTCGATCGTCATGAGGAGCTGGAGGACGTCGAGCGAGTCGGCGCCGAGATCGGCCTTGATCCTCGACGATTCGGTTATTTCCGAGACGTCCTTGCGGAGCTGTTTTGCGAGGGCTTTTTTTACTTCTTCAATCATTGTTTTCGACCTTTCCGAGGATGGATTCGATTTTTTCGTTTACCGAGGCGCTTTCCATGCGGTACGCCTGGAGGATGCACTCCGTGACGGCGCGGGTGTTGGAGCTCCCGTGCCCTTTTACGACGGTTTTCGACGTTCCGAGCATGACCGACCCGCCGTAGTTCTGATAGTTCATGAGCTCTTTTTCGTCGAGGAACATCTGCTTCATAAAGAGCGCGCCGAGCTTGTAGCGGAATTTTGAGCCGATGTCGGACTTGAGCCGCTTGAGCAGGGCGAGGCTCGTGCCCTCGACGGACTTTATGAGCACGTTGCCCGAGAAGCCGTCGCACACTATGAGGTCAAAGTCGCCCGAGAAGACGTCGCGCCCCTCGGCGTTGCCGGAGAAGTTTATATCGGGGCAGGAGGCGAGCTTTTTGTACGCCTGTTTTCTCAGTTCGTCGCCCTTTTCGGCCTCGGCTCCGACGTTGAGCAGCCCCACGCGGGGCCTTTCGACGCCCATGGTCTCCGAGAGATAGACCGAGCCCATGACGGCGTACTGAAGGAGATGGTCGGGGGTGATGTCGACGTTCGCTCCGCTGTCGCATATACCGAGCACGCCGCCGTGAAGGTTCGGGAGAATCGGGCAGAAGGCGGGGCGTATCACCCCGGGGATCCTCCCTATTCTGAGCAGAGCGGCGGCGACGAGCGCGCCGGTGCTCCCCGTGCTGACGAGGCCGCGGACCGTGTTGTCCTCGCGCAGGAGCTTTATCGCCTTCATCATCGAGCTTTCGCGCTTGAGCCGGACGGCGTCCGTCGGCTTGTCGTGACAGTCTATGACGTCCGGCGCGTGGAGAATTTCGAGACGCGAGGCGTCGGGACTGTACTCGTCGAGGAGATTCCTGATCCTCTCCCCGTCGCCCGAGAGGACGAGATAGAGGTCCTTTTCCTTTTCGAGCGCCCTGACGGCGCCCTCGACGTTGACGCCCGGGCTCCTGTCTCCCCCGAAGCAGTCGACGACTATCTTAACCATTGAGCGGGCCCTCCGTGAGCTTTTTTACGTACGAGCGGCGGCGCTTGTGCTCGACTGAGCGGAAGCGCTTCCACTGATTGCGTATGGCGAAATTGTCCTCGAGATTGAGGTTGGTCTCGGCGTACTCGATGTTTTCTTCCCTCAGCATCTTGATAAACGCCGAGAAGAAGACCGTCATCAGCCCCTTGTTGAGGTATTCGCGCTCCACGCCGACGAGCCCGAGGTCGAGCACGCGCGGGTGTTTGATCGTTTTGAGGAGGCGGGCTACCGTCTTCGGCGTGAGCTTTCCGTTCCCGCCGGCGAGGGCGTCGGCCATTCCGGGGAAGCACACCCCGAGGCAGACGACGCGGTCGTTTTCGTCGAGCAGGACGGCGACGAAGCGGAGGTCTATCGCGAGCTTGAAGTTGCTTATGAGCATCTTCTTGGTCCCCTCGGTGAGGGGGACAGTCCCGTAGAGCTTGGCGTACGACTTGTCGAGCAGCTCAAAGAGCTGGTCGGCGTATCTCTTTATGAAGTCGTTGACGTTCTTCGCCTCGCCGAAGCGGAGTTTGTATCTTTTGAGTATGAAGTCCGCCATCCTGTCCATCTCCTGAACGACGGCGATGTCGTCGGGCAGGAAGATGCGGCTCTCCACCCAGTCGACCTCTTTTTCGTAGCCGAGCGCCTCGACGTGCTTCATGTAATAATCGGCGTTGTACTGCTCCTCGAAGGTCGACTGCATGTCAAAGCCGTCGACGAGCAGGCCCTCGCGCTCGAGATCCGAAAATCCGAGCGGGCCGCAGACCGTGTCCATGCCCTTTTCGAGCGCCCATTTTTCGACGGCGGCAAAGAGCGCCTTTGACACCTCCGGGTCGTCGATGACGTCAAAGCGCGTAAAGCGGACGCGCTTTTCGTTCCTTATCTCGTTCGACGCCCTCTGGATTATGCCCGAGATGCGCCCGACGGGTTTGCCGTCCCTGTACGCGAGATAATACACCGCCTCGCAGGTGTCGTAATATACGTAGTTTTTTGAGAATATCTTTTTCTCGTCCCCGTAGAGGGGAGGAACAAAGCAGGGGTTCCCGGCGTAGAGCCTGAGCGGGAACTCGAGGAAATCGCGGCGCTCACGCGCCGTTTTTACCTCCCTGATCTCGAGCCCGCCCGTCATCTGTGTACAGAGTGGAAGGCGACTCCCACGCCGTTCGGTCCGCAGTGCGCGCCCGCCGTCGGGTTGGTGACGCATATCTCTACCCTGAGCCCTTCGCCGTATTCGGCGATGAGGCGGTTTCTGATCTCCTCGGCGATGTCGGGAGAGTCGGTGTGGCCTATTATGATCCTGTGGGAGACGACGTCGTCGCCCTTTTCGCGTATCTCGCTGAGGAGGCGGTTGATCGCCTTGGCGCGGCCGGTCTCCTTGCCGACCGAGACCATCTTGCCCTCGGCGTTCATATAGATTATCGGACGGATGCCTATGAGCCCGCCCATGGCGGCGGCCAGACCGCTCACGCGTCCCGAGCGGCGGAAGAACTTGAGGTCGTCGGCAAAGAAGTACTGCGAGAAGCAGGGGACTTCCTTTTCGGCCCATTTTTCGATCTCCTCGGGGGAGACGCCGGCCTTGAGCATGTCGCCGACCTCCCTGACGACGAGGAGACTGACGATCGTTATGCCCATCGTGTCGATGGAGTAGAACTTTCTCCCGGGGTATTTTTCAAGGAGTTCCTTCACGACGCCGTTCATGACGTCGAAGGTGGCGGACATCGCGGCCGAGAAATGGACGTAGATTATATCGTTGCCGGCGGCGAACACGGGCTCGAAATGCCGGCGGTAGATCTCTTCGCTGAGCGCGGAGGTCGTGGGGATGACGCCGGAGCGGAGCATATCGTAATACTTTCTGCTCTCGAAGACGTCGAAATCCTCGTAGGGGTATATGGTTTTGCCGTCTATCGAGTAGGGCATACTGATAAGGCGGTAGCCGTATTCCGCGGCGATCTCCGGGGTGACGTCGCAGTCTGTGTCTGTGAACGGAACAAGCATTGTTTTATCCTCGTTTCTTTATTTTTGGTAATTGTTTTCAAATCAGCCTCCCTTGTGCAAAGGGAGGGGGACCGCTTGCGGGGGAGGGATTGAAAAACAAAAGATTTTATGAAAACAATCCCTCAGGCGGCTATGCCGCCAGCCCCCTTTACACAAGGGGGCCCGGTGTATGCCTTCGTTTTACTGACGATATTTTGCTTTGTTAAGAGCAAAACCGAGCGAAATCCTTGCCTTTCCCCTCGCCGGAAGGCAAGATCAAGGTCGGCTTCGCTTTATATCAGCACGGCGATATAGTCGTACACCGACTGGCCGCCGTCGATCTCTATGAGCTCGAGGTCGGGGTATTTCTCCGAGACGAGCGCGGAAAGCTCCGGCGCCTCGCCGTCCGGGACGTCACGTCCTTTTAT
>JAGABQ010000060.1:0-3439 GCA_017614495.1 Clostridia bacterium | reverse complement strand
CGATCCCTGGAGCTCCATGCTGATATTCTCGCCGACCGTTATGCTGCTGTTGATCTTATATCTCCCGGCGGGGATATAGAGCGTTCCGCCGCCGTTCTTCCCGAGTTCGGCGATGGCTTGCTGAAGCACCTCGGCATCGCTCGCGCCGCCGCTTCCGGAGGCGCCGTAGGCGCGGAGGTCGATGCCGCCCTCGGGCTTTGACAGGACTTTGGTCTCCGTGATCTGACATTTCGAGTCGACGGTGACCTCGAGCTCGCCGGTACGTCCCCAGTAATCTGTTATCGTTATGACAGCTTTTCCGGGATTGTACGCCCTGACGACGATGCCCGTCGTCTCGCTTTTTGTGACGACGGCGTCGGCGACGCGTCTTGCCGAGCTTTTGAAGGAATACGCGGACATTCCGAGATCGGTATATCTAACCGTCTTTGCGTCGTTGGCGACGAGATCCGAATAATCTTCGGTTTCGCCGGTAACTGCGCCTGTGCCGCCGCCTGAGCAGGCGGAAAGCACAACGGCCAGCACCGCAAGAAGAGCGGCGCAAAAAATTATTTTTTTCATTTCAATCAAAGACCGGACACGCCGACACGTCAGTCGGCATGTCCGGTGATAAGGTCTCAGTTGTGATTACCGTACTTTATTTTTTCTTTTTTGAAAGTACAACCGCAATTATGACACCGGCAACTACAACAACTCCGGCGATTATACCGATAATGAGACCGGTATTGGATTTGCCTTCGTCCTCTCCCGTTGCCTTGGTCGAGGCGTCGGTTCCGGGGGTCTGCTTCTGAGTGTCGTCGCCTTTCTTTGCGGTGGTATCGTCATTCTCCGCAAAGGGATCGAATTCGGTCTCGGAGTCGGAACCGACAGGGGTCTGCTCGGTCTCGCTGTCCTCGTCCTCTTCTCCGCGCGCCTCCTTAAGGGCGGCCTCGAGGCCTTCCTGCGCCACGCCGAGTTTTACAAGCTGAAGCTCGTCGAACACTATTATCTGATCTTTTGTAAAGTTGCCTTCATCGTCCTTGAAGCTATACGGTCCGGTAAGGAGCATGAACTTGTTCACGGCGTCCTCTCCGTAAAGTCCGGCAACCGGCTTGCCCTCGGGTCCTACGTTCGTGATGTAGCTCGTGAACGGGATGTAGACCCAACCCTTGAATCCCTTCGGAAGCTGATTGCGCTCGCCGTTCATTATCGAGGGATCGGTGGCGATCCATTCGCCGTCCTGGAGATAGTATGCTATGATCTCGAAATCTTCAACGATGGGCTCAACGGTGTTGCGGGTCCACATATAGTCGTTGCCGCCGGCCGTATAAAGCGACCAGATACGTACGCCTATACCGACCGCGTCGTTCTTGCTCGGTCTGCATCCGCTGATGTCGACCCAGATGAGAAGTCCGTCGTATCCGCGGAAATCCATTTCCTCGGACATCTTGAAGGTGGTCTCGGAAGTGTTTTCGCCCGACGTAAACTGAAGTGCCTTGCCGGAAGCTCCGATTCCGTCGACAAGTTCGATCGTGCATCTTCCCGCCGGAACCTGTGCTCTCGTCCCGAGATCTTCGAAGTTCTCGATCATCGTGACAGCGTAAGTGCTCTCACCTTTGATGTTCGCCGGGAGCGCCTCGTCCGCGAACGCGGATATACCGAGGAGCAATGCAACGGCCATCGCGACGGCTGCAACTGTCAGAATCTTTTTCATTTAAAAAATCCTCCTTTTCACTTTTTATTTTTGCTGAGAGAGAAATCCCGCTCAGTCTTCTTTTTTGCGTTTTCCGGTAACGGAGATCGTCACACCGGCGCATACGAGCGCGACCGTGGAGACGATCACGCCGACCGCAAGGCTGTCGCCCGTGCTTGCGCTGCCGCCGAGCTTTACGAGCTGAATCTCGTCAAATACGACGTCTCCGCCGTCAGCGGTCTTGTACGGGCCGCTGAGGAGCATGAGCTTGTTGACCGCCTTGGCGCTGTCGGAAAGGCCTGCAACTCCCTCTTTTGTCGAGAGATAGCTCTTGAACGGGATGTAGACCCAGCCCTTGAAGCCCTCGGGAAGCTGAACGCGCTCGCCGTTCATTATCGACTCGTCGCATTCATGCCAATTCTCGCCGTCAAAATAGTAGGCGTGAACGTGGAAACCGTCGACCGCGGGCTCAGTCTGATCTATCCTGTTTCTCGTCCAGATCGTGCCGCCGCCCTCGGGAGAGAATCTGACGGCGACGCCGGTCGCGTTGTTCTTGTTGACCTTCACACCGCTTACGTCCGCCCAGAAGAGGACGCCGGAATACTGCGTAAGGTCGACGCTCTCGCCGAGCGTGAATGTCGCCTCGCATGTATTGGAGCCGGTAGTGAGCACTCCGGCGTTGCCGGAAATGCCGACCTTCTTCTGGCTGAACGTGCACCTGTCGCCGGATATGCTGATGCTGTCGGAAGCAATCGTGCTGTCGAACGTGAGAAGCTTTGTGCGGCTGTAATAGGATTTGAGAATCTTTCTCGGACGGCCGTCTTTGTAGGTCGTCGGCTCCGGCGTCGGGGTAACGGGAGTGTCGCCGCCCTCGGACGGGTCGCCGGAGGAAGCGCCGAACTTGGCAAATCCGATACTGTCGACGACTATCTTGTTATCATCGGCAGCGGTATAACCGCCGGTGAGAACCATGATCTTCGTGACGTTCGTGTTGTAGAATCCCTTAACGGGATACTTGTTCGTGTCATTGTCGATTTTGGTGGTATTATAGCTCGAGAACGGGATGTAGATCCAGCCCTTGAAGCCGCCGGGGAATATGAAACGCTCGCCGTCGCCGGTACTCTTGTCAAGAGTATGAGTGCCGTCGTACACAAGCGACGTCTTCGACCAGTCGGAGCCGTCAGCGGAATAATACGCGTCTATGTCGTAATTGAGATACGAGCCGTCGGCAAGTTTGTTCGTGTCGCGTGTCCAGACGTATCCGGTGATGCCCTCGGTATAGATCCTGACGCCTAAATAGCATTTGGTATATTCGGGCTCGGCGTTGACGCCCCAAGTGGGGTTGCTGAGATCAACGTGCAGAAGCACGCCGTCGTAGCCGCTGATATCGGTCACGCTCGGAAGGGTCGCCGTACCCTCGTTGTATGTTGTCCCGCATTCGATCTCGATCTGACCGTTGCGGATCCCGGAGAAATCGCTGTCCTTTTTCTGCGCCCACGTGCTGACCTTGCTGAGATCTATCTCAGTATAGGTCCCGACGTTATTGCCGTTTATTGACGACGGAGCGGCATTCGCAAGAACCGCGAACACGCCCATCATCATCGCGACGGCGCATATGACGGAAACGGTTTTGAAAATGTTTCTTTTCATTTCAAACCTCCTTGGAGATTTTTTGTTTTATGCACGGAAATCTCCGTGCGGGTTGAGCATCGTTCTGCTCGCCGCGGGTCGGAAATCGGCCCGCGGCGTTCTGTTTGTAAGGTTATTGCT
>JAGABQ010000059.1:0-2646 GCA_017614495.1 Clostridia bacterium | reverse complement strand
TGGGGGATAGCGAGCGGATAATACTCGTTTTCTCCTATGATCCCGTCTTTTATGACCTGTGACGGATTGACTCTTTTAAGTTCCTGACAGTAGTTGGTGACGTCCGGTTCGTTTGTTGCGAGACAGACGTCGGGTATCGGATACCCGTTTTCCGTCGTGTCCGCCGACGCGGGGATCACTATCTGAGAGATCAGAAGGATCAGCGCCGCGATGGCAGATATGATTTTCTTTGTCATGCTATCTTCCCTTTCCGCCGCCGTGTATGCGGCATAAAAATATGCGTGTTTGGGTCATAATCAATAAAAACACATGTAAATGACCAAGTCAATAGGGCCCCGACCCGGTCTGGCGAGATCGGTTCGTTTTTGTCGTGATTAGCACGGTTTTTCATTTTTGAAGAGCGGAGAGCGCCGTCCCAGAATCCCCTAAACGAAGGGAGCGAGGCGGCTTTTTGCTCCTGCCCGCGCCCCGATTCTTTGTCCCCGGCTGCGCCGCTTTGTCGTAACCGGTTCGATTTTGTCGCAGATGACACGCAATCTTTCGCGCCTTGTTGCGGAATGATCGGTTTTAATATATAATTTAGGAAGGGATAATAATTGTTGATTGGTTTTTCACAGGGACGATATTTCGCCGAGGTGTGCTTATGCTGAAACTCGCGGTCTGCGACGACGATCCCGTCTTCGCCGACCTTCTTTCAAAGTCGATAAAAGACGTGTTCGACGGTCTCGATGCACAGACTGAGATCTCCGTTTTCTCCTCGGCGCGCGCGTTCCTCGCCGCCCTGAGGTCAAAAGACGCCGAGCCGGACGTGGCGTTTCTCGATATCGATATGCCGGGCGTTTCCGGCTTTGAGATCGCCGGCGAGATCAAACAAATGCGCAAAAAAACGGTTATCGTCTTCGTTTCGGGCAAGCACGAACTCGTTTTCGAGTCGCTTGATTACCACCCGTTTTCTTTTATAAGAAAAGGAAGCGGAGACGTTCTTCTCTCGGACCTCGGCAAAGTCGCCGCCGGGATAGTCAGGGATTTTCTCGGAAGCAAGACGATCGAGATCAACGACGTATACGCCGGCAAGGTCCGCGTCTGTGCGGACGATATCCTCACCGTCAGCAGTGAGGACCATTACCTCGTATACGTCGTCATGGACTCGGGCAGACCGTACAAGGAACGGGGAACGCTGAGGGCGGCTGAGGAAAAACTGAGACAATACGGGTTTTTCAGACCGCATCACCAGCATCTCGTCAACGCCGCCCACGTCAGTTTTTTCAATCCGAAGTTCAACAAGCTAATCCTTGACACGAAGGCGTCCGTACCGGTGAGCAGGTCGCTGCGCGCGTCCGCTCACGAGAGTTATCTGAAATTGAAGAGGGTGTTCTGATATGAGTTTAAACGGTATTAAAACTATATTTGAATACTTCTACTGGGGGAATTTCCTGTATTACCTCGCCCTCAGTGCGATCCTGTCGACTTTTGCCGCCGCAGTACCGGCGGGGAAAAAACGCGTCCCTCTGCGCGTCGCGGCGGCGGCGGCCTGTACTATTTTCAACACGGCGGCGCTTTATGTCTCGTCCTGTACCGTAACCGCAATTCCATACGAGATTGTCAATTCGCTGATATGCGTATTGTTTATGATCGTATGTTCCGTTGTGTGCGGAGAAAGAAAGGCGTACCGCGTGATCGCCTTCCCGCTTATGGCGGTAAACGTTTTCACGGTGATTGACGCAGCGGTCTCAAACTCCGCGTTCTTCATCCATTCCTCAGAGCAGAATCTATGGAAATACATCACGAACGGCGCGCCGTCCGTGAGGTTTGTTTCGCTGCTGATACTCTCCGGCGTTCTCTTGCTGATACTCATATTCGAGAAGAAAAACGGGATCGAGCTGGAGAGGCGCGAAGGTATTGCCTTGATCTCCGCTTTCTTTCTCTCGACCGTCTCGATCATTTTTGTCGGGATAATCCTCAGATATAACCGTCAGTACGTTTACGAGAAGATCATCTTCCGCAATACCACGGCGCAATCGATCGTTTTATCGGTCTCGGTCCTTGCCTGCACTGTTATACTGTGCGTGTCGTTTTACGTTATGACGGCCGTCATCGTAAGAAACAGGCGTCTTAAAGCGGAACAGGCCATCATAGCGCAGAAGGCCGAGGGGCAGAGCGAACTCGTCGAAGAGTTCTCGAAAAAAGACGAGGCGATCTCAAAAATGAGGCACGACTGCGCGAATATCCTCGGCACGGTCGACGGCCTGCTTGCGGCGGGCAAATATGAAGAGGCGCACGAGTATATCAGAGAACATACGGGCACTCTTGCCTCTGATACCGTCAGCGTCCGGACCGACAACGTGTATCTGAACGCTATAATCGGGTACAAAACCGCTCAGGCGAAAGACCGCGGGGTCGACGTTTCGGTCTACTCCGTCTCGACCGTCGAATTTCCCGACAACTCCGATCTGTGCTCGCTTGTCGGAAATATGCTTGACAATGCGATAACGGCGGCTGACGAATGTGAGGAAGGCGGAGCGATCCGTCTTGATATCTGCCGCGACGGCGACGGGTACAGCATCTCCGTTCTGAACACGGTCCCGTCGCCCGTCATGCAGTCGAACCCGCGTCTTGAGACGACGAAAGCGGACCCTGCGACGCACG
>JAGABQ010000058.1:0-3451 GCA_017614495.1 Clostridia bacterium | reverse complement strand
CGTGCCGTAGGTGTTTATCTGCGAGGCGATCAGAATATTCGAAATCGAATACAGTGCGCTCGTCACCCCGGCAGGGAGCCCGTACTTGACGATCTGCGTCGTTTCCGCGGGAAATATGCGGATCTTTTTTATAAAGAGACGCGTTTCGTCCGTCTGGAGGACGAGACATCTCACTGTCAGGAAAGCCGCAAGATACTGCGTCAGAGTCGTGGCGAGCGCGACGCCGGCCGCGTTCATTCCGAAAACCACGACGAAAAGGAAATTGAGCGCGACGTTGAGCACTCCCGCGATTATCAGAAAGTGGAGCGGACGCTGCGTGTCGCCTTTCGTGCGCAGTATCGCCGCGCCGAAATTGTAAACGAGCATGCCCGGGGCGCCGGCGAAATATATCATCATGTACTGTACCGACATGCCGTAGGCGTCTTCGGGACAGTTCATCCATCCGATCGCGACGGGCGACGTCAGCATCCCCAGAGCGGCGACGAATATCCCCGTAAAGACGGCGAGCGCCGTCGCGGAATGCACGGTGCGGAAGGCGTGCTCGCGGTCTCCCGAGCCGATGGCCCGGGCAAGCACGACGTTCACCCCGACCGAAAGTCCCATGAACAGGTTTATGACGAGACTTATGAAGGGCGCCGTTGCCGAGACCGCCGCCGCTGCCGCCGTTTTGTACCGGGAAAAGTTCCCGACGACGGCAAGATCCGCTGAGTTGAAAAGGATCTGCAGCATGCTTCCGAGGGCGATCGGAACGGTGTATTTCATGACGGAACTCCATATCGGACCCTCCGTCATTTTTATGTTTTTTATGTGAAAACTTGCCATGTCAGCGCCGGCCGCGGGTCACATGTTCCCCCCGTTGCCGTAAGGAAGAAGTTCAAGCCCCTCGTTGTGCTCAAGGGTGTAGCGGAGACTCCATTCGGACGAGAACAGGAGATAGTTCTCTTTCTTCGCGTCCTGAACCCATTTGACCTCGTAGAGATAGAGCTTCGAAGGGTCGGTATCCGGAGGAACCTTTTTGATGATCGTGTAATCGAGAGGCCTCATCATGTATCCGACGCCGTATTCGCTCTTCATCCTCGACTCGAGTACGTCGAACTGAAGCTGACCGACGACGCCGACGTAGACCTTTTCCATTCCCGCGTCCGGCTCGAAAAAGATCCTGATAGCGCCCTCCTGGGATATCTGAGTGACCCCCTTGGCAAACTGCTTGCGCTTCATGCTGTCCGTCTGCTCGACCAGCGCGAAGCACTCCGGCGAGAAGGTCGGAATGTCCTCGAACTCGGCGCTCATGCCCGACTCGCAAACCGTGTCGCCAATGCCGTATATCCCGGGGTCGAACACCCCGATTATGTCGCCGGCGTACGCGACGTCGACTATCGACCTCTCCTGGGCCATCATCTGCTGCGGGCGGGAGAGCTTGACCTCCCTGCCGCCCTGGACGTGATAGTAATCCCGTCCGCGCTCGAATCTGCCCGAAACTATGCGCATGAACGCAATCCTGTCGCGGTGGGCCTTGTTCATGTTTGCCTGTATCTTGAAAACGAAAGCCGAGAATCCCGGATCGTCGGGGGTTATCTCTCCGCCGTCCTTCGTCTTTCTGCCCCGCGGAGGGGACGAAAGGCGTAGAAAGCTCTCGAGGAAGGTCTCGACGCCGAAATTGTTGAGCGCCGAGCCGAAGAACACCGGCGAAAGCCTGCCCTCCGAGACCTTCTTTTCGTCAAAATCGAAAGAGGCGCCGTCAAGCAGCTCGATCTGCGCGGTCAGCGTTTCGCGCTCCTCCGGACCGATAAGTCTGTCGAGCGTTTCGGTGTCCGTGATCTCGCACTCAGTCGCCGCGAGCCGGTCTCTGCCGCGGTGGGCGTCGGCGTATGTCAGGATGCGCCGTCTGTCTCTGTCGTAAACGCCCTTGAAGCTGACTCCCGAGCCGATCGGCCAGTTCATGCAGTACGTGCCGATGCCGAATTCGTGCTCGAGCTCGTCGACGAGGTCGAACGGGTCGCGAGCGTCGTGGTCGAGTTTGTTTATGAAAGTGAATATCGGAATGTGCCGCAGAGCGCATACGCGGAAAAGCTTTCTCGTCTGCGGCTCGATGCCCTTTGCGGCGTCTATCACCATGACCGCGGAGTCAGCCGCCATGAGGGTGCGGTACGTGTCCTCCGAAAAGTCCTGATGTCCCGGTGTGTCGAGTATATTGACACAGTATCCCTCGTATTCGAACTGCATTACGGAGGAGGTTATCGAAATCCCTCTTTTTTTCTCCATCTCCATCCAGTCGGACACCGCGTGCCTGTCGGAGGCCTTGCCTTTTACCGAGCCGGCCGTCTGTATCGCGCCGCCGTAAAGCAGCAGCTTTTCGGTCAGCGTGGTCTTCCCGGCGTCGGGATGTGATATGATCGCGAAGGTCCTCCGGCGCGATATAGGTTTGGCGTTTTCTTCCATTTGCATATTTCCCCACAGTAAATCAGTTTATTATACCACAGCCGGGAGTAAAAATCAACCGCCGGGCCGAAAATAAGTCCATCCTTAAAAAACGCCCGGCCGCGGCGGGAGAGCCCGTGAAAAGGGGCTAAAACAGCCCTCCGCGGCTTGACAAAAAAAGGCCGATGTGTTAATATACCCGTAACGATAAACCAACGGAAAATCACGGGAGTCATAAAATGAAAAGGCCGAAACTTTTTGCGCTCATTCTTGCGTTGACCATGCTCGCGGCGGCGCTCGTCATATCGTCCTGCAGCTCCGGCGGAAACGATAAGCAGACGACGGGTACAGAGGCCGCGCCGGACAAGCCGGCGACAGTCACCGGGTGGTTCGACTACGGGACGGCGCTCTATCTGCGCGACAAGTTCACGCCGGGAACGAAGCAGAGCATCTCGTTCCAGATGGCGAAGAACGAAAAAGAGGGTTTTGAGTACGTCATAGTCTCGGACGGAGATATCGACGGTCTCCGCTGTGAAGTCACGCCGCTCGGCGACGGCAGCGGTCACGTCCTCGACGGCGAGGTCTTCATCGCATGGCAGATATACGTAAGGACGGCCGACCTGTCGCACAAAAGGGGCTACACGCCGGAGCCGCTTCTCGAACAGGACAACCCGTATCAGGGCGGCTCCTTCGATCTGATAAGCGGCAGGGCGAAGACGATATACGTTCAGTACTCGACGGACGCCGACACCGTCCCGGGGACATACACCGGGCTGCTTGAAATCAGGCGCGGCGGCGAGACGCTCCTCTCGGGAGAGGTCTCAGTCACCGTCCGCGACGTGTATTACGAAGAAAAGACCTACTGTTCCTCCATGTTCGGGTACACCTACTGCAAATATGACGACGGCTTCGGCGGGCCGGGACCGGACTCCGCCCCCGACATGGACGACGGACATTACAGCAAGTTTCACGGGGTTGAAAACGACCCGGACAAGGCCTATGAGATAAGACGCAAATACGTCGATTTCATGCT
>JAGABQ010000057.1:0-3235 GCA_017614495.1 Clostridia bacterium | reverse complement strand
CACGACGTGTTCATCCCCCACAACGACCTGACGGACGGCTCGTTCCTCGCGCTCAACGGCTACGAGGTCGAGATAAACGACGTCAACATCGACTACGACTGCTTCGAGCGCGTCCGCTGCTGTCACCTCTGCTTCATAGCCCTCGACCGCGACATGACCGAGCAGGTCTGCCTCCACCGCGAGAAATACATGTTCGGCAACGCCCCGAAATACGCCGCCGGGATGAACTGGGGAAAAGCTCCCGACTACGTCAGGGAATATTCCCCGGAGTGCATAAACGACATGATCCGCCGCGCAAAGGCGGCGGGCTTCTTCGTCTCGTACAACCACCCCGCGTGGTCGATGGAGTATTATCAGCACTATATGGGGTACGAGGGCTTCGACGCGCTCGAGATATACAACGGCGGCTGCGTTTACAGCGGATTCAACGACAGGAACGGATACGTTTACGACGAGATGCTCCACGGCGGGAAGCGCCCGTTCGTGACGGGGAGCGACGACAACCATCCCGTCCCCCGTCCGGGAGACCCGTCGTGCGAATGCGGCAGCGCGTGGACCATGATAAAGGCGAAAAAGCTCGACTATCCCTCGGTCGCCGACGCGCTTAAAAAAGGACATTTTTACGCCTCCATGGGGCCGGAGATAAAGGAACTGTGCTACGAGGACGGCCTCGTGACCGTCGAATGCTCCCCCGCCCGCACCATCGAGCTGAGGACGGACATAAGATCCTGCCAGTCGGTGAGGCCGTCAAAGACCCCGTCCACCCGCGGCGAGTTCCGCGTTCATCCCTACACCAATTATTTCAGGATCGTGGTCACCGACGAACAGGGGCGCACGGCCGAAACGCACGCGTATTTCACAAAAGAACTCAACTGAAAAGGAGACCGGAAAAATGGAAAAACTCATAAAAAAAGGGTATATAGGAAACCCGGCGCAGCTCGTCACCCTCAGGCGAGTGACGATATCCGAGGGCAAAGCCAAGGGCGCGGAGGTCATAGAGGTCGCCACCCCCGGCGGGCTGTATCTTGAGATTCTCCCCGACAACGGCCTCGACATCGGAAAGGCCGTCTATCTCGGGACGAACGTCTCGTGGATGAGCAAAAACGGATACGACAGTCCGCTGAGGGACCTGCCCTACGAAAACGAATTTCTGAATTATTTCCCCGGCGGCCTGCTCTACACCTGCGGACTGCGCTCCGCAGGCCCGGCAAACAGGGACGGCGGCGAGTGGTTCCCTCTCCACGGGCGTTATCACGGCACCCCGGCGGAGCACGTCTCGGCCGGTCTTTCGGACGACGCCGTCACGGTGAGCGGCGTAGTGCGCGAGACTGCGCTGTTCGGCCACGTGCTCGAGCTCAGACGGGTCATAACGATCCCCGTCTTCGGCTCTGAGGTCACGGTCCACGACGAGATAAAAAATCTCACCCCGCGCGACGAGGAGTATATGCAGATATATCACTGCAATTTCGGCTATCCCTTCCTTTCGGAGACCGCCCGCCTCGTCCTGCCGGAGGACAGGGAGACAGTCCCGCGCACGGAATTCGCGAAAACCGGCCTCGGGCGCGAGCTTGTCTTTGACAAGCCGGCCGACGGCGAGGAGGAGCGCGTGTTCTTTCAGAAAATGAGATCGGAATTCACCGCCCGCCTCGAAAACCCGGCGGTCGGGATAGTCATGAACATGAAATGGTCGGGCGACACCCTCCCGATACTCACCGAGTGGCGAAGCATGGCGAGCGGCGACTACGTTCTCGGGCTCGAGCCGACGAACTGCTACATAAACGGCCGTCACGATGAGCGTGAAAACGGCACTTTGCCGGTCATCCCCGCCTTCGGCACCGTCAAGAACACCGTTTCGATATCCTTTTCGCGCCTCGGATAACACGTCGCGGGGATCCCGCGGGCATTCCCTGTTAAAGGAAAAGCAAACATGAACTTCAAAAAAATCATTTCGATACTGACGGCGGCGCTCATGCTCCCGGCGGCGCTCGTTTCCTGCGCAGCGCCGTCCGGTCCGGCCGGCACAACCGGTTCCGACAATACCTCCGACGCGACGGCGGAGCCCGCCGAGACGGTTATCGTCCCGCCGGAGGAAGCGCTGATCACGTCAAAGGTCGTCGGTCTGCGCGACCCCTTCGTGCTCAGGGCGAAATCGAGATACTACATGTACGGCACGGGCTGGACGCTCTACCGCTCGTCGGGCAATAAGCTCAACGGCAGGTGGGTGCTCATCGGGGACGTTGTCGAAAAGCCCGCCGATTTCGGCGGGAGCCCCTGGGCCCCCGAGGTGTACGCTTACGGCGGCGCCTACTACATGTTCACGACGTACAGTTCGACGGCGACGGGAAAGCACGGCTGCGCCGTTTTCCGCGCCGATCAGCCGGAGGGGCCGTTCACCCTTCATTCGGACGGGCACGTCACCCCGTCCGACTGGGACGCCATCGACGGGACGCTTTTCATCGACAAAGACGGCCGGCCGTGGATGGTTTTCGTTCACGAATGGGTGTCGACCGACGACAATATCGGACGGATGGCGTGCGCGAGGATGTCGGACGACCTGAGGTCGTTCGTTTCCGAGCCGGTGGAGCTTTTCCGCGCCACCGACGCGCCGTGGCACACTCAGGGCGTCACCGACGGATGTTTCGTCCATACCCTCTCGGACGGCTCGCTCATCATGATATGGTCTAACTGGGACAGCGAGGGCTACTGCGTCGGGATGGCGAAGAGCCCGTCCGGCGAGGTGACCGGTCCGTGGGAGCAGCTCGGTGAGCCGCTGTTTTCAAAATCGATCCTCGGGGACTACGACGGCGGGCACGGAATGATCTTCACCGACTTTGACGGCAGAACGTGGCTCACGCTCCACTCGCCGAACGACAGGAGCGCCGGCCGCGCGGAAACCCCGGTGTTCATCCCGATAAAGGAAGAGGACGGCCGCCTCGTCTGGGATCTTTCAAAGACCGTCAAGCCCGGGGAGAAATAATAGAGTAAAAGCATGTTAACCCTGCGAAAGATTACAAAACCGAAACCGCAAACAAACCAAAGAAGTGCAAAATGAAAAAACCAGCGCAAACAGTTTCGGAAGTTGATTGGCTTCTTAAAGAATGGGACTTTGATGCCAACTCAAAGTTGGGGCTTTCTCCCGACACTATCGGCTCACAAAGCAATAAAACAGCTTGCTGGAAATGCAGATTCGGGCACACATGGACGGCCAAAATCAACAACAGATATAATGGATGTG
>JAGABQ010000056.1:0-24811 GCA_017614495.1 Clostridia bacterium | reverse complement strand
GCCGTGCCGCTTGCGTCCGGATACTCCGTTCAGCTTTACAAGGGCGGAAAAGAGTTCGGATCGGCATACGAGGCGAGCACAAACAGTTATGATTTTTCCTCGCTCACCGAGGCGGGGAAGTACACGTTCGCCGTGACCGCTCTGTCTGACAGCGAGGAGCTCGGAGACAGCGAAGAATCGGCAAAAAGCCCGGAGCACACCGTGAGGGGCGCGCTCACAGCCCCGACCGTCAAACTCACAAAGGACGTCGCGAACGGCGGGCTGAAATATCAGATAACCGACACAAATCCTGACGGCTCCGTCGGCAAATACGTGCTGAAACTGTACGACGAGTCGGGCGAGGTCATCGACACTAAAGAAACTGAATCTAAGGCGGGCGCGTTTGCGCTCGGCGGCAGCGTAAAGGGAGGAGAAAAGTATTCGGCCTCCGTCGCGGCGCAGCCGAAGGACGCCGAGATTTACGACGCGAGCGGCGAATCCGAAAAATCCGATCCCGTCGAGGCCGCAAAAAAGGTCGATTCGATCGCTTACGGCACCGCCCCCGCAACGACGTATACGGAGGGTACGGCGCTCAACCTCACGGGAGTGACGGTCGTGCTGACCTATTCCGACGGAACGTCCGTGACCGTTTCTTATTCCGATTTCGGAAAATACGGAATAACGATAAGCCCGTCAAACGGCAAGACGCTCGCCGTGGATGACGCGGGGACGAGGATAGTCGCCACCTTCGGGAGCGGAAGCGGCAAAAAGACGGCGTCTTCCGCTAAGATAACTGTCAACAGCTCGGCCTGCAAGCATACGAACACACATGTCGACAGGAAAGAGCCGACCTGCGGCGAAAAGGGATATGAAAACACCGTCTGCGACGATTGCGGCGAGACCGTAAGCTCGGTAGAGCTCCCGGCGACGGGGCTTCATTCCTTCGGGGAGTGGGTAGTCACCGTCAATCCCACGGCAACGCTCAACGGTACGCGCACCCGCACCTGCACGGTTTGCGGACACTACGAGACCGAGACGGTACCCGCAACCGGCACGACGACGGTCGACAATCCGAATCCGCCGGCCTCCACGACGTTGCCCATAACCCCGGCGAACACTACCGAGGCGGAGACCGATCCCCCGGTCGTGACCGACAGGACGAGCAAAACGAGCGACCTGAGCAAGATATTCCTGATCGCTCTTATCGTGATTTTCATAATCGTGATAATAATCATCATTGCGAGCATACTTGCCGAGCGCAAAAAAGAGCGCGAACGCAAGCGCCGCGCCGCCACGAGGAGAAAAAGAAGCGGACAGTGACCTGTCCGCACGGGTTTATAAATAGATTTTAGGTACTCGCGGGGAAGAAAAACCCGCGAGTATTTCATAAGTAATCGTTCCGCTAAGCTTTGCGATCTCCCCGACGCCGATCTCATTGTCGCCGTCTTTTCCGAACAGAGTGACCACGTCGTCTTTTTCGACCCCCTCCGTGTCGGTCACGTCAACCATGAATTGATCCATGCATATCCGCCCGACGATCGGCGCGTACTGCGCTCTTACAAGGACTCTGCCTTTGCCTGAAAGCGCGCGCGGATACCCGTCCGCATATCCGCAGTAGACGGTCGCGAGCTTTGTCGGTCTTTTCGTGACAAACGTGTGTCCGTAGCTGACTCCCGTTCCCGCGGGGACCTTTTTTATCTGCTCGATCCGCGAGCGCATCGACATGACGGGCTTTATTTCGTCGGGGAGCGGGACCTCGTCCGACGGGGCTATCCCGTAAACGGCGATACCTCCGCGGACGATGTCCTGCGGAATGTTCATCGTCAGCGCCGCGGCGCTGTTTGAAATGCTTGTTTCACCGTATTCAACGCCGAGACCGTCAAGCAGGGAGGTGAAGCGTGCAAACGCCGACAGCTGAGCGAGCGTCGTGCTTTTATCCTCTTCGTCGGCCCTCGCAAGATGCGTAAAAATGCCTTTTATCCGTATGTTTTTAAGCGAAGAAATTTCGGCAGTAATGGCTGCGCCCTTTTCATCGGACGAGACGCCGATGCGGCTCATGCCGGTATCGACGGCTATGAAAACGTCTGCTTTTATCCCGAGCTTTTCGGCTTCTTCCGAAATAACTCGGGCTGAATCGACGTCGAACATCGTGGGAATAACGCCGTTTTCGAGTATTTCGGGTATCGCGCAGGGGGACGCGCCGCTGAGGATGAGGATGTCGTTTTCGATCCCGGCGCGGCGGAGCTCAAGCGCCTCGCAGGGCGCCGCGACGGCAAACATCTCGGAAACGTCGGACAGAACCGATGCGACCTCAACCGCTCCGTGGCCGTAGGCGTCTGCCTTGACGGCAACCATCATTTTGCGGCAGCCGGATATTTTTCTTATAGTTTCAACGTTTTTCCTGAGCGCCCGGGTGTCGATCTCGATCCAGGTGCGGGATTTTTTTATTTCGTTTCTGTCTGTGGTAAGAGTCATTTTTCGGTGTAATAATCAAATATCATCTCAAGGAGACAGTCGCATCTTGCCTGATCCTCGCCGATATAGTTGATATAGCTTTCTCCGTTTTCAAATTCTCCGTCCGATTTCCCGGCAACGGACTCTGCATAGGACAGCAGCTTAACGTCGTCGCAAACTATTCCTGCGTTTTTCGCCGTGACGTAGACGAGGAGGGCGTTTTTGGTCTTTTCGAGCGCTTTTGAAGAGAGCCCGAGCTCGAACTCTTTTTTCGTCATGCCGCAGTCTTCGGTAATATACTGCTCAAGCGATTTTTCGGCGGCCTCGGCAAGCACCGTGTACGGGTACTCGAGATTGTTGTAAAAGCCGATGTACACCTCGTACGGAAGGCTTTTGATATACGCTGTCGCGAGATACTCGTTCCATGCTTCAAAGCCCGCCGCTTCGCGCAGCTCGTTTTCGGCCTCTTCCTTCAGCTGAGCTTTTATTTCGTCTCTTATAAACGCGGGGCCGGAGCTTCCCGGGTTGATTATCGAGCAGACCTCGTCGCTCAGCTCGGGCAAAACGTGATCGTAGACCTGCTGTATGCTGACTGAATAATCCGCGACAAATCCGGAGGGGATATTCCTGAAATAGCCCGTCGGGACGGATATCCTGACCGTGCTTTCCTCGCCGGCCGATTTTCCGTATAGAGCGTCGGAGATGGCTTTTCTCACCGCGTCCCCGGTCTGCCCGGCGACGACGAGAATATCCGTCAGCGCGGCCTCCGGATACTGTTCGCCGTTAACCGTCGGGAACGCGCTGATAAGCGCCGATCGGCCGTCGCCGAAGGGCTCCGAAGCCGGAATTTCCGTCGCGAGTTTTTCAAGCCGGGAGGAGAGTTCTTTTTCAACGTCTTCGTCAGAGACCTCGGCGTCTGCGTAGCGGATCTTTTTCAGCTCGCCGTAGGCTATATATTTGTCAAGATCTTCGTTTTCGTATCCCTGCCACGCTTTGGAGCATGACGAGGAGGCGAATATGCAGAAGAATATAAGTATAAAGGCAAGCGTTCTTTTCATTTCCGGCACCTGCACACAAAAAACATTTTCTCGTCGCGCTCCCCGACGGGCGAGAGATCGAAATCTGAATAGATACCCGTGACGGCAAGACCTGTTTGCTCAAGGACGTTTCTGAGAGTCCTTTCCGACCATGCGCGTTCACGCTGATGCTCGTCAAAGCGCTTTATTTCTCCGTTTTCTTCGGCAAACAGCGTGAGAAAAAAGTCGCAAACACCCGTTTTTCCGTTATAAACGTTTCTCCAGCCGCAGAATATGCCGTCATCCTCGAGAATATAATCTCTGTCGGAATAGACGTTTTCGAACCGGTACTTCGTGTTCACGTCAAAAATGAACAGGCCGTCAGGTTCGAGATAATTGTGCACCGCGGAGAAGCAGTCGAGGAGATCTTTCCGTTTCAGGAGATAATTGACGCTGTCGAGAGAGCATACGACGGCCTTGACGGTCCCGTAAAGCTCAAAGCTCCTCATGTCCTGATTTATGAAAAGTATCTCGTCTCCCGCCTTTTCGCGGGCGACGCCGAGCATTTCGGGCGACACGTCCGCGCCTATCATATTATATCCGAGCTCAGACAGACGGACCGTCAGGTTGCCGGTTCCGCAGGCGAGATCGAGCACGAGATCGCCGGGGACAATTCCGTTCATACGGAAAAGCCGGTCCGCCATCCGGGCGTATCCGCCGTAGTCGAAATCGGAATTCAGCTTGTCGTAAAAATCTGCGAGAATCGAATACTGCCGCATGCCGTCGCCTCCTTAGAACCGATTCAGTATAGCATCAAACGCCGTTTTTGTCAAGAAAACAATGTTTTAAGATTGACAAAACGGGGTGTTTCGGGTATAATATCAAACGTGCCCGATTAACATCTGAGGAGGATTTCAAATGAGCATAGAGAAAAAATATTTCGGAACGTACGGCGGCGAAAAAGTTTTCGCTTACCGGCTGACGAATAAAAAAGGCAGCAGCGTCACAATCCTGAACTACGGCGGGATAATTCAGAGTCTCGTCGTGCCGGATAAAAACGGCAAGCTCGGGGACGTGGTCTGCGGCTTCGACACCGTCGAGGATTATATCGCCGATAGAGCGTCCTACACCGGGAGCCTCGTCGGAAGATGCGGAAACAGGATATCCGGCGGCGGATTCAGGATAGGCAAGAAGTTCTATCCCGTAGCGAGCAACGAGGCGGGCCGCGGACATCTGCACGGCGGATACGTCGGTTTTAACAGAAAGATCTGGAAAGTCAAAACGAGATCGGGAAACGAATCCGATTCGCTCTTCCTTTCGCTCTTTTCACCCGACATGGAGGAGGGATATCCCGGGAACCTCGAGGTCAAGGTGAAATATACTTTCGCCGACGACGATTCTCTTGAAATTAAATACGAAGCTAAAACAGACGCCGACACCTATATAAACCTCACGAACCACGCGTATTTCAACCTCAACGGTTACGACGGCGGCTCCGTGATGGATCAGAAGCTCAAAATCGAGGCGGATTATTACGATGACGTGGACGAGGCGCTTATCCCGAAAGATAAGCCGGCGAGCGTCGAAAGCACGTCTTTCGATTTCAGGCGGCTGAGAAAGATCTCCGGACCTTACGATCACAATTTCCACATCAACGGCGCGGCGAAGACCGGCGCGCTCCGCCACGGGGTCACGTACAAGGATCCCGGCAGCGGCAGACGTATGGACGTTTATACCGATCTTCCGTGCGTTCAGCTCTACACGGCGGTCGGCATGGACGGCCCGACGAAGTTCAAGGGCGGCGTGCCTCAGAGAAAACTCCACGCGCTCTGCCTCGAAACTCAGAACCCGCCGGATCTCCCGAACCGCAAGTCGCTGAAACAGCGGTTCACGAGGGCGGGAAGAAAGTACCGCTCGACGACAAAGTACGTCTTCGGCATTGAAAAATGAATACGGGGCGGCCGCGGCCGCCCTTAATTTTTGCAGAAATGAAATTTTGCGCTTGCAATTATTCAACTTCGGTGGTATAATATCTCCTATATCACATCAGGCGACGGTAAAATGAAAATGTCAGAAGAAAAAATTCCGAATAACCGCGATTCCTCCCGGCTCGAGTTCTCTGAAGCGACCAATCTTCTCGAACAGTCGGCGTACCGATATCAGCTGCAGGACAGGGAAACACCGAATCTCTACCGGCATCTTTTTGATTATGAAAGCATACCGAAGATTTCGTTCAACCACCGTTACGTTCCGATCAATATGCCGGAGCATATCTGGATAACCGACACGACTTTCCGCGACGGACAGCAGTCCACGTCGCCCTTTACGGTCGGCCAGATAGTCGAAATATTCAAAATGCTTCACCGTCTCGGCGGGGAAAACGGTCTCGTCAGACAGAGCGAATTTTTCGTATATTCCGAAAAGGACAGGCACGCCGTTGAGGAGTGCCTCTCGCTCGGCTACGAATTTCCGGAGGTCACGAGCTGGATCCGCGCAAACACCAAGGATTTTGAGCTTATAAAGAGTCTCGGCATAAAGGAAAGCGGAGTCCTCGTTTCCTGCTCCGATTATCATATATACAACAAAATGGGCCTCACGAGGGCTCAGGCGCTGGATAAATATCTTGGGATCGTAAAGGAAATGCTGAGCTTCGGCATACGTCCGAGGTGTCACTTTGAGGATATTACAAGGGCGGATTACTACGGGTTCGTCGTTCCTTTCGCGGAGGCGCTGCGCACTCTTATGGATGAAAGCGGCGTGCCGATCAAGATTCGCGCCTGCGACACGATGGGTTACGGCGTGACTTTTCCCGGTGCCGCTCTGCCGAGATCCGTTCCCGGTATCATTTACGGTCTCCAGCACTACGCGGGTTTCCCGAGCGAACTGCTCGAATGGCACGGGCACAACGATTTCTACAAGGTGGTCAACAACGCCTCCACCGCGTGGCTTTACGGATGTTCCGGCGTAAACTGCGCGCTTCTCGGTATAGGAGAGAGAACGGGGAACTGCCCGCTCGAGGCGATGGCGGTGGAATACGCGGCTCTTAGAGGAACAACCGACGGGATGGATCTGAAAGTCATAACGGAGATCGCCGAGTATTTTGAAAACGAAATCGGATACGATATCCCGCCCCGCACGCCTTTTGTCGGACGTAATTTCAACGTCACCCGCGCCGGCATCCACGCGGACGGCATGCTCAAGGATCCCGAGATCTACAATATTTTCGATACGGAAAAGATCCTCGGCAGGCCTGCGGCCGTTGCCGTAGATTCGCACAGCGGCCTTGCCGGCATAGCGTTCTGGCTGAACGGGTATTTCAGACTGAAAGGCGATGACGTTATCGACAAACACGCGCCGATAGTCGCAAAGATAAAAGAAAAGGTCGATCAGCTTTACGCGGAAGGCAGGAACACCGCGATGGGCGACCAGGAGCTCGAAACGATACTCAGGAAGCTCGATTTCAAGGAATACCGCCGTCTCTCGACGATAAACATTCACGTTTCGGAAAGCGAAGACAAATGAAATATCCCGGCGCCGGCGGCGCCGGGAAATTTTTTTTGAAAAATCACGCAAAGGGTATTGACAATCACTTGACTGCGTGATATAATCATATAAACGGACGCGGAAAGGCGGTGAGACAATGGAAAAAAAGAACTGTTTTCCCGGCACGACGATCATGACCGACGTCGTGAACCGACGAAGAATAAACGACGCGCTCGATCACATCTTCGCCGGAGGGGATATTTACAGGTCACAGGTTATCGCGCTTACAGGCATTGAACCGTATTCGATACAGAACTGGATCGCTCGCGGATTCGTGTCTCATTCGGAAAACAAGCAGTATACGAAGAGACAGCTCTGCAGGTTCATCATAATAAATATGCTGAGCGACACGATGCAGATAGGCGAGATCACCGACATGCTGTCGAGCGTAAACGGCGATCTCTCGGACGAAGGGGACGATCTGATCCCCGACGACGTGCTGTACGGCTGTTTTGCCGAACTGTGCGCAATGAACGAGGGAGCCCTTAACCCTGCCAAGCTAAGCGCAAACGCCCAGTCCATAACCGAGGATCTGACTTTTCTCAGAGCGGAGGACAGGGAAACCGTCGCCGAGATACTCAAAACAATGTTTTACGCGTATCGCTCGGCGGAGATGAGCAGGATCGCGCATGACCTGCTCGAAAACATCAGGACAAAAATAAAAGGCAAAGGAGAACAATAAAATGCCGCCCATCGTTATTATCTCAATCATAGTTGCGGCTGCCATCGTAGCAGCCATGCTGTTTGCCGCCGGATACCTGAAAGCCCCGCCAGACGTCGCTTATATCATCTCGGGTCTCGGCAAGAAAAGGATCCTCATAGGTAGAGCGGGCTGGAGATTCCCGTTCTTCGAAAGAGTCGACAAAATATCCCTGAGGGTCATGCAGGTCGACGTTAAGACGTCCGAGGCGGTCCCGACGAACGAGTTCATCAACGTGACTGTCGACGGCGTGGCCAACGTCAAGGTCAGTTCCAATCCCAAGCTTCTCGAAAAAGCCGCGGAGTCTCTCCTCGGCATGAACAGAAACGAGCTCGTGATGCTGGTGACGCAGGTGCTCGAGGGCAACATGCGCGAGATTGTCGGCTCCGTCGGCCTCAAGGAAATGGTCCAGGACAGGCAGGGCGTTGCCAAAAAGATAACCGAAAACGTCGTTCCGGACATGGAAAAGCTCGGGATTGAGGTCGTAAACTTCAACATCCAGAATTTCAAGGACGCCGCCGGTACGATAGAGAATATGGGTATCGACAACGTCGAGCAGATAAGGAAAAACGCTCAGATTGCCAAGGCGAACGCTCAGCGTGACATAGCGATCGCGACGGCAAACGCACAGCAGGAGGCAAACGCCGTAAAGGTCGAAGCGGAGAAGCTTATTGCCGAACAGGACGCGGCGCTCGCGGTACAGCAGTCGGATATGAAGGTCATGGCGGACAACAAGCGCGCCGAGGCCGACGCCGCGTACAACATCCAGCAGGAGGCGCAGCGCAAGACCATCGAGGTCACCCGCGCAAACGCCGATATTGCCCGCCGCGAAAAAGAGGCAGAGCTCGCCGAAAAGGAAATTGCGCTCCGTGAAAGAAAGCTCGACGCCGAGATCAGAAAACAGGCGGACGCGATGAAATACAAAGCGGAAAAAGAGGCGGAGGCAGATCTTATCCGCCGTCAGAAGGACGCCGAGGCAAAGAAATACGAGGCGATGCAGGAGGCGCAGGCAAAGCGCGTCGCCGCCGAGGCCGCGAGGTTTGCTATGGAACAGGAGGCCGAGGGTATCAGGGCCAAGGGCCTTGCAGAGGCCGAGGCAATCGAGAAAAAAGCCGAGGCGCAGCGCAAAATGGGCGAGGCGTCGGTCCTTGAAATGTACCTCAAAGCCCTTCCCGAGGTCGTGAAGAATGCCGCCGAGCCGCTCGCACAGACCGACAGGATAGTCATGTACGGTGACGGAAACGCCACAAAGGTCGTAAAGGACGTAATGACGACCGCCAATCAGGTGATAGAGGGAGTAAAGGAGTCGACCGGTATCGATATTACCTCGCTGATCGCCGGCTTTGCCGGAGGGAAAGCCGCGGGGATGGTATCGGAGGACGCAGGCGCTGCCGACTGACGTCAAAACCGCATTGAATAATACAGAAAGGACGGAGCATTCAAAATGAAAAATATTGCTACTATCGTTATAATTGCCGTTTTCGCGATGTCAGTCATTGTCATGGTGCTTGAAAGAAGAAAAGGATCGCGCATCAAGCCCCTGCCGGTTATCCTGGCGATCGCCGCCGTCGCGGCGTTCATCGTGGTGCCGTCGAGCATCCATACCGTGGAGGCGGGAGAAATTGCCGTCGTAAAGGTCTGGGGAAGAGCCGAATACGTGAGAACTGCCGGAACTTACTTCGATTTCTGGGTCTCCCGGGAATATGAGGTGTACGACGCAAAGGTCCAGAACATAGATATTCACACCGAAGCGTATTCCAAGGACGCGCAGACGATGAATATCAACATGACTGTTCAGTATATGATAAACACCGAGTATGCCATGGATATAGCTGTGAGATACGGGGATCTGTCGCTCTTGCAGAACAGAGTCAACTCCGCGTGTATCGAGAAGGCAAAGTCGGTTCTCTCACAGTACTCCGCGATGACCATCATCGAGACGAGGGCAAAGATCTCGCCCGAGGTGGAAAAGGTCATCAAAGAGGGCATCTCCGACACTTACTACGTGAACATCGTGACCGTCGTTCTGACGGATATATCCTTCAGCGAGGCCTTCGAGTCCACCGTTGAGGACAAGATGATAGCGGAGCAGGAAAAACTCAAAGCTGAATACGAAAAAGAAAAAGCGGTCATCGAGGCGGAAAAAGAGCTCGAGGTTGCCAAGCTCGACGCCCAGGCAAAGATAGCAGAGGCGCAGGGCCAGGCGGAGGCGCAGATAGCTATAGCCGACGCCGAGGCAAAGTCGATCGCTCTCAAATCGATAGAGGTCGCACGTATGCTCGGATTCACGATAAACGAAGTGAAAAACGGCGAGGAAACGACCTACGAGATCGATTTCGGAGGCAAGACCGCCGACGAGATCCGGCTTGTTTCAGACTATCTCAGATACATCGAATATCTGTCGGTCTGGGACGGGGTTCTCCCGCGCGTTATGATGGGAGAGGGCTCCGGAACGATCATGATACCGTCGGATATGACGGAATAATCCCGAAAAAACGGCGCCGGGGTGGAGAAATTCCGCCCCGGTTTTTGATGTTGATAAAAGATCGGCGTTATGGTATAATATCGCAGGCGAAGGGAGGGCAATGATTTGGCATTTCTCGAACTGAAAAACATAGGCAAAATATACGCGTCGGAGGGCGCCGTGGCCGTGGGTATCCGCGGAGTCAACGCGTCTTTTGAGCGCGGCGAGTTCGTGGCGGTCACGGGCGAGTCCGGCTCAGGCAAATCCACGCTGCTCAACGTAATAAGCGGTATGGACACGTACGAAGAGGGCGAACTCTTTATAGAAGGACAGCCGACCTCGCATTATCTCCAGCCCGACTGGGAAGAATACCGCAAAAAATACATCTCGTTCATCTTTCAGGACTACAACATCATAGAGAGCTTTACGGTTCTTCAGAACGTTGAGCTCTCGCTCATGCATATAAAATCCGCGGCAGAGCGGAGACGCCGCGCGATGGAACTCCTTGACAGGGTCGGCATGGCCGGTCACGCGGGACACAAGGGCTCAAAACTGTCGGGAGGACAGAAACAAAGGACGCTCATCGCCCGCGCGCTCGCGAAGGACAGCCCGATTATACTTGCTGACGAGCCGACGGGAAATCTCGACGCGGCCTCCTCGCGCGAGATAATGTCTCTCCTCAGCGAGATATCGAGGGACAAGCTCGTAATCGTCGTCACTCACAGCTTTGACGAGTCCGAGATGTACGCGACACGACATATAAGGATATACGACGGCGCGGTCGCCTCCGATACGGAACTCAGAGAACACGAGGTCTGCCGCGGGGAGATACCCGATGTCGAAAAAGAAAGCGCAGCGGGTGACGTTTCGAACGGCTTTTCGCTCGGATGGGCGATTTTCAGATCAAAGCCGCTCCTGTCGCTTTTTATATGCGTTCTTCTTCTGATCGGCACCTTTGCCGTGCTCGGTCTTTCGTCCGCAAGCGCGTCGGCTCTTGAACTTTTCAAAAAACAGTACGTTTTCAAACCGATAGAGGGCAGAACGGTCGTCGCGCGCCGGGACGGCGCGCCGCCTTCCGACGCCGAGACTTCTTCACTGATTGACAAAACCGGAGCGGAATCGTGCGTAAGATTCGACGCGATCTTTGATTCCCCGGCCACGATTACGACCGAAAACGGATTTTCGGATATGCTTTCGTCATGCAGGGTGCTTCCCGCGGGCACGGAGGTCAGACCGACGGTCGGCAGGATGCCGGTCGAGGCCGACGAGATACTTGTGATCCTGCCGGTGAGCTGTGCGGTTGAGAGTTATTCGGTCTCGGGGTTCGAGCCGTTTGCGGCGAGCGTTTTCGGGTGTGAGTTCCGCGTCGTGGGGCTTAAAACCGTGAGAGACAACAGGGAAGACCCTTGCATTGTCGTATCGGAAAAAGGTTTTGAATATATCTCCGCCTGCTGCTGCGGCGAGCTGTATATGTCCCTGAGAGCGTCCGCTCCAGGGAAGGAGGAGACGGTCGCGTTCACCTCCGTCGTGCCGTCCGGCAAACTATCGGGAAACGAGATCTCGGTCATCGGTCTTCCGGACGATAACAAGCGTGACTACGAGGTGACCGTTTCCGGTTCCGTATCGTTCGGAAGGAACAGCGGACCGGAAATCAGCGAAACTTTTGTCGGAAATTACAGGGAGATCACCCTTGCTTTCAAGCAGGATTACGGCGGGCCGGTCCTGTGCGTGAGCATAGAGCGTTACGTCGGATTCTTTAAAAAGCTGACGGGCGGAGAGGACGGATATCCTCAGATCTCGCTGATGTTCGGCAGCAAAAGAGAAGCGAAAAAAGCCGCATCCCTCGCAACGGGCGACGTGTACGTTGCGGTCAGCTCCGACACCGAGAGGGAACTTACGCTCCTTGAACTCGTCGAGGCGTTTCTCGGCTGCATTTTCTCGGCAATCATGTGGGTCCTCGGAGTGGTGTGCATTTCGTTTTTCATAAACCTCTGCACGTCGCGTACGATAGACGCTTTCAGAGGAGAAATGGCCGTGATGCGCTCGATGGGCATACCCGTCAGGGTGATACGTCTCGGTATGTTTTTCCGCATGTTCATCTCGGCTGTGCCGGCGATCGTTATTTCTGCCGTCACCGTCGCCGTGATATTCGGCGTGCCTGAGCTCAGCGCGTCGCTTACCTACGTTTCCCCGGCGACCTTCCTTCTTGTCGTCGCGGGTATGCTGATAATCGTCACGCGAGTGACCGTCAAGCACGTCAGGAGACTGTTCAGAGAGTCGGTCAAAAAGGCGATAAGGAGCGGAAGATGAGAATAACTGCCAGACACCTTGACAAGTATTACAACAAGGGAAAAAGCAACGAGATTCACGTTATAAACGATATCAGTCTCGAGCTTCCGGAAACCGGCATTACGGCGATATTCGGCAAAAGCGGCTGCGGCAAGACGACGCTGCTCAACGTTTTCGGCGGGCTCGACCGCGCCGACGGCGGAGAGATAGAGATCGACGGCTCGCGCTTCAGCGGCGGCGACGATTATATCCGCAACAGGATGATCGGGTATATTTTCCAGAACTACAACCTCAGCTACGAAAAGAGCGTCTTCGACAACGTCGCGGACGTCCTCCGCCTTTGCGGCGTTAAGGATGAGAAAATCATAAGCGACCGCGTCCTGACGGCGCTGTCAAACGTCGGTATGGAAAAATACCGCAAGAGATATCCAGGAAATCTCTCGGGCGGACAGCAGCAGCGCGTTGCGATCGCCCGGGCGATCGTCAAGTCCCCGAAAATTATCCTCGCGGACGAGCCGACAGGCAACCTCGACGAGGCGAACACCGTGATGGTCATGGATATGCTCAAAAGGATATCCGAGACCTGTCTCGTTGTCCTCGTGACCCATGAGGAAAAGCTCGTAGATTATTACTGCGAGACAGTCATACGCCTGTCGGACGGGCAGGTTACCGACGTCAGAAAAAACGGGAGCGTCGAGGGGTATTCCCACCGATCAAAAAACGACGTCTTTCTCGGCGAATATGACGAGCATGATGAGGACACGGAACGCGTTTCCCTGAAATATTACGGCGAAAAGCCCGGCGCGCCCATAGGTCTCAGGATCGTAAACACAGGCGACAGGATATATCTGAAGGTCGACGCTCCGAACGTAACGGTCATCGACGATACGAACGAGATCCGTCTGCGCGAGGGTAAATTTGAAGAAAACGCCGCCAACCGGTCGGTGACCGCGGCGGGCGAGTACGTTGAGCTTCCGGAGCTCCCCGAGGCGAAGAAGAGCGATTACGGCAAATTATACAGCTTTTTCGGGTCGATCAGAAAGCGCGTTTCCTCGTCGTTAGGAACGGCAAAAAAGAAAAAAGGGAAGGCGTTCCTGCGCGCGTGCATGGCGCTTCTCGCCGGCGTGGCCGTCCTTCTGACCGCCATATACGGCAAAAAGCTGTCGGCGGTAAGCGAAAACGCCTCGTCGTTCAACGACCGCGTCTTCTACGTAGGGGAAGAAATAGAGGGAGCGGGCGAAAAGCTTTACGCCGCCGTGGGCGATTCCGGTTCCGGTATAGACTATATCTATTATTCAAACAGGCCGTACTACGCTCTCGTTGAGGGAGACGCCATACTGACGAGGCCGGATTATTTCGTGACCGACGAAACCTCGGTCTCGCTCGAAACGAGCGCCGTCACTCTCCCGTTTTCGCTTGGCAGGCAGACGCCGGTTTCCGCGGGTGAAAAGACAGAGGACGCAGACTGCGAATGGATAACGAGGCCGGTCGCCGACGATCTGCTCAAACAGTCGCGGGTCGGATATCTAAAAAACTACGAAGACCTGATCGGTCTCGTCAACGGGAGCCACGGAAGGAAGATCGCCGCGGTACTCGATACGAACGAGAGAGCGGTATATGTTCCCGAAGACTACCTTATCGATATAAACGCGGTCCGGTCTGGCCTCAGGATAGTTAAGGGAGAAACTCCCGACGGCGCGATCATACTTAACAGGATACCGGAGAGGATATATGCCGGTTCGGATCCAACCGTGTCCACATCGGAAGGGGATAAGCTGAAGATAAGCGGCAGGGAATTCGTTGTTTCCGAGATAAGAGATCTTTACGGGAGTTATGAGGATTATCTCCGCGGAGAGCATAAGGACGTTTACGATCTTGTTTCGGGAGTGTTCCAGCTCGCCGAAACCGGGGCGTTTTACGAAAAACTCGCCTCCGACGCGTCGTTCGCGGCTTCGCTCGGGATCAATGACGGAGGGTCTGGCGCCGCGCGACTTGCCGAAAAATATCCCTTTGCGGTGTTTGATTACGCCTACGGATATTTTGAAGACTGGGTCGAATACTGCGTTAAAAACGGCGTCAGGGGGACGTCTTTCGACGCCATTTCCGCCGATTCGGTTTACAGAAAATCGGGTTTTGCCGACGCCAGATTCGTTGCGTACGGAGACGGATTCTCGGTCAGATATTACTATTATCTCGTCAAGTTCCGCGCCGCGTACGGCATTGATCCGGGAGCCGCGAACTTTGCGGAAAAATACAGCGATTCTTCATACCCGAGGTTATACACGCTGAGGAGCGACGATTTCTATCTGTCGCTCGGCTCCTGGGCCGGATTTGACGCTCTGTCCGAGGACGTTATGAACTACAGCAACAGCCTCGGCAACGTCTCGCCCGGGAACATTTCCGATTATTTCTTCACCGTGTCGGAGAGCGATTACTTATACGTCTGCTCGGTAAACGGAGAGACGAACGATCTCGTCGACGACGGGACGTGGAAGTACGGCAATGACAAAACGTACAGATACTATTATGAGCCCGTTTACTATCTCGTCCACGCGACGGACGTGAAGGCGGCCGAAAAATATCTGTCGGAGACCTTCGGCGCGGAATACGGAAAGAGCGGACAGGAGGGTGACAACGTCATTTCGCCCGATATGACGCTCGAATATCTCAAGCTCGTAAAAAATCTCGACGTCGTCGGCGGGATCGTCCCGTTTATCGTGATTCTTGTCCTGCTTGCGCTCTGCGTTTATTTCATGATACGGAGCGGACTGATGAGCAGGGTAAGAGAGGTCGGGATATATCGCGCGATAGGCGTAAGCAAAAGAAATCTCAGATTTGAGTTTATGACCGAAACGGCGATGCTGGCGTTCACTTCGATTTTGCCCGGATTCCTGCTGGCGAGCGCCGGGATATTCTACGTCATCGGAAGGACGTCGTACGCCTCGCGGGTGCTTTACTATCCCGCGTGGCTCGCCGCGCTGATGTTTGTCTTCCTTGCCGCCGTTTGTCTGATCTGCGGACTTTTGCCGATCAACAGGCTGCTGAGCAAGACTCCGGCCGAAATTCTTTCCAAATACGATATCTGAAAAAAATTCAAAAAAAACGGTTGACAAACGGAATTCGTTGTGGTATAATAATTGCTACCTCTGTCTGGGGCGCTTTCGCGTGCCGTGATCTGAGGGAGATAAAATATGGCCGTGAAGGCTTGACGCGGTCAACAATATCGGGAGGATACAATGAGAGTCAGAATAACTTTGGCGTGCACGGAATGCAAACAGCGCAATTACGACACGATGAAGAACAAAAAGAATGACCCTGACAGACTTGAAATGACCAAGTACTGCCGTTTCTGCAAAAAGCATACCCCTCATAAGGAATCCAAGTAAGGAGTACTGACATGGCGGAAACAAAGAAAATCGAAGCGGCTTCTCAGAAAGACGCAGCCGAAATCAAAAAATCCGAAAAGAAGAACCTGAAGAAAAAATCCGGATCCGACAAGCCCGGCCTCGGAGCAAAAATCTCAAAGTTCTTCAAAGACCTGAAAAGCGAGCTCAAAAAGATCGTCTGGTTCGGCAAAGAACAGACGGCGAAGAGCACGGGACTCGTCCTTATCGCTCTTGTTATCTGCTCTGCTGTCATAAGCCTTCTTGACCTGGGCTTTTCGTCGCTCATCATGTGGCTTGGCAAGCTCATCTGAAAGTGAACCGACATGAGTGATTTTGATGAAATCAGTCCGTTGCCCCAATGGTATATAGTCCATACCTTTGCAGGCTACGAAAACAAGGTCAAATCAAATCTTGAAAAGATCATCGACAACCGCAAGCTCCAGGACGTGATAATGGAGGTTTTCATCCCCGTTGACACGACCGTTATCCCCGGAAAAAACGGCGAAGAAGATAAGATCGTCGAAAACAAGGTTTTCCCGGGATACATCTTTGTGCGTATGCTGATGAGCGACGAGACCTGGCACATCGTCCGCAACATAACGGGCGTGACGGGTTTTGTCGGGCCGGGTTCAAGACCTGAGCCGATCTCCGAGCAGGAGGTAATCAATCTCGGCATAAAGGTCCACAAAAAAGGACTCGGCTACAAGGTCGGCGATACCGTTCATATCACGGGGGGCACCCTCGTCGGCAACACGGCAATCGTTGACGAGATCTCGGAAGACGAGAAAAAAATCAAGGTTCGCATTTCGTTTTTCGGACGCGAGGTCCCGATGGAGCTCGATTCCGATGATGCGGAGCTTGCCGGGGCTTGACCCCGGAAACCGTGAGAAATCACGGAGTGGGAGGGGAAAATCATTCAAATCCCCGATTAACGACCACATTTGGAGGTAAAACAAAATGGCAAAGAAAATAAGCGGTTATATAAAGCTTCAGCTTAACGCCGGCAAAGCAACGGCGCAGCCGCCCGTAGGCCCGGCCCTCGGCGCTTACGGAGTCAATATCGCGAATTTCGTCAAGGAATTCAACGAGAAAACCAAAGCACAGATCGGTCTCATCATACCCGTAGTCATCACGGTGTACGCCGACCGCTCGTTCACGTTCATCACCAAGACGCCGCCGGCACCGGTTCTTATCAAGAAGGCTTGCGGTATCGAATCAGCCTCGGCAAAGCCGAACAAGGACAAGGTCGCCAAGATCACGAAGGATCAGATCCGTCAGATCGCCGAGACCAAGATGCCCGATCTTAACGCCGGTTCTCTTGAAACGGCCATGAGCATGATCGCCGGGACCGCCCGCTCGATGGGCGTAGTCGTTGTGGACTGAGAGGAGACGCGAAATGGGAAAGAAATATGTTGACAGCGTAAAGCTTTTCGATAAAACGAAAAACTACGATCCTTCCGAGGCTCTTGATCTCGTATGCAAGACCTCAAAGGCAAAATTCGACGAGACCGTAGAACTTCACGTCCGCCTCGGTGTTGACTCGCGTCACGCCGATCAGCAGGTCCGCGGCGCCGTCGTTCTTCCGAACGGCACCGGCAAGACCGTAAGAGTCCTTGTTTTTGCAAAGGGCGACAAGGCTGACGCAGCCCGCGCCGCAGGTGCGGAGTATGTCGGTGACACCGATCTCGTTGAAAAGATCACAAAAGAGAACTGGTTCGAGTTCGACGTAGTTATAGCGTCCCCCGATATGATGGGTGTTATCGGACGTCTCGGCCGTGTCCTCGGTCCTAAGGGACTTATGCCTAACCCCAAGGCGGGTACCGTCACGCCCGACGTCGCCAAGGCAGTCACCGAGGCGAAGGCAGGTAAGATCGAGTACCGTCTTGACAAGAACAATATCATCCACTGCCCGATAGGCAAGTCTTCCTTCGGAGCCGATAAGCTCGGTGAAAACTTCGACACTCTCATGAGCGCGATCATCAAAGCCAAGCCGGCCGCCGCAAAGGGACAGTACATCAGAAGCTGCGTAGTGGCTTCCACCATGGGCCCCGGTATCAAGGTCAATGCCGGAAAGCTCGTGTAATCTTTCAAAACTTAAAATCGCTTATGCCGTTGCGGCATAAGCGATTTTTTTCTTTATTTGTGAAGGTCGGGATTGTATCGGTACAGAACGAGTTTTCTGCCTATAACCTGTATAACGTCTGCGCCCGTCGCTTCGGCAAGTATCTCCGACGCCTGGCGCGCGTTAACGGGAGACGTTTCGTGGACGCTGAGTTTTATCAGTTCGCGCGCGGTGAGCGCAAGCCCCACGTTTTTTATTATCTCTTCCGTTACGCCGTTGTACCCGATCTGCTGGATCGGGTCGATCCCGTTTGCGGCCGAGCGCAGGGCGGCGCGCTGTTTTCCTGTCATTCCTTTTTTTCCTCCTCGACGGTCTTGAACATGACCGCGACCTTCCCGTCTTCTTTTTTCGTCGCGACGGTCACGACGCTGCCGTTGATGAATCTTACCGTGTGATTTGACGACGCGATGAATTCGTCGCAGTCACGTATACGGTCGAGCCCGTGCCCGAAAAGCTTGAGCGAAGACTCTATTTTGGTCCATCCGACGACGGGGTCGGGATCGACCTTTCCCGTTATCCGGGAAACGACGTTTTCCGGTACTTTTCTGTCGCGCGGTTCGGTATCGACGCCTATCGGGACGTCAGATATCGCGCATACGATAAGAGCCGACGAGTGTGAAACGGAAATATGTTTTTCCGATCCTTCGATATAAGGCGCTCCGAGTTCGGTTTTTTTTATCTCGCATCCGTTCCCGAGGACTTCCTTTATCATTGAATACGCCGCGTCGTGGCCTCCTGTTTTTCCGTAAACGTTATCAGAAATCAGGATAAGCGCCCCGTGCTTCATATACAGCGGATTCTTATCGTTTCGTCGAGCGACGCAAGCTTGGCGACCGCTTCGTCGGAAACCTTGCTGTTGGTTTCAAAAATCGCGTAAGCGTAATCTCCGCGCGAACGGCTGATGAAGTTCTCGATATTTATCTTTTCATCGGCTATGGCGGCGGTTATTTTGGAAATAACCCCGGATACGTTGCGGTGCAGTACGCATATACGCGCATTTCCGGTATGCGGAAGGGAAGCGTCGGGGAAATTCACCGAATGGGTTATGTTTCCGTTCTTGAGATACTCGGATATTTCGCGTACGGCCATGATGGCGCATTTGTCCTCCGATTCCTCGGTCGAGGCGCCGAGATGAGGGATGCAGATGATCCTTTCGTCCGCTCCGATGAGATCGTCGGTTATGAAATCAGTCACGTAGGCGGCGATTTTACCGGATTTTATCCCGTCGATGATCGCTTTTGAATCAACAAGGTCGGCCCTCGCGAGGTTTATAATGCGGACGCCGTCCTTCATCTTGGATATCGTGTCAGCGTTTATCATACCCTTGGTGTCGGGCGTGGCCGGCACGTGGAGGGTAATATAATCACTCGTCGCGAATATTTCGTCATAGTCGGCGGCTTTTTCGATAGAACGAGAAAGCCCCCATGCCGCCTCGACTGTAATGAACGGATCGCATCCTATGACCTTCATGCCGAGACTCTTGGCGGCGTTTGCCACGAGACCGCCGATGGCGCCGAGGCCGATGACCCCGAGGCGTTTTCCCTCGATCTCGCACCCCGCGAAGCGGGATTTTTCCTTTTCGGCGAGCTTGGCGACGCCGGTTTCGCCTTGATGGGATTTTGCCCATTCGACCCCGCCGATGATCCCGCGGGAGGCGAGGAGCAGAGCGGCGATCGTGAGTTCCTTAACGCCGTTTGCGTTCGCGCCGGGGGTGTTGAAAACGACGATACCATGTTCTGCGCATTCCGACAGAGGAATGTTGTTGACACCTGCTCCGGCCCTGCCTATGGCGGCGAGGCGGCTGCCGAACTTCATTTCGTGCATGTCTGCCGAGCGGACGAGCACCGCGTCGGGATCGTTTTCTTCCTTTGAGTACTCGAATTTTTCTTTTTCAAAGCCGTCAAGACCGACCTGAGCGATGTTGTTGAGCAGCTGGATTTTAAACTTTTCAGGCATTTTTCGGGTTCTCCTCAGCAAATTTTTTCATAAAGGCGACGAGTTTCTCAACGCCTTCCGTAGGCATGGCGTTGTAGATCGACGCTCGCATGCCGCCGACAGAACGGTGTCCCTTTACGTTTTTCAGACCATCTTTTCCGGCTTCCGAAGCAAATTTTTTGTCGAGATCCGGATCTCCGGTCACGAAGGTCACGTTCATCATGGAGCGGGCGCTCTTTTCGACAGGAGCGATATAATAGCTCTGCGAGTCGAGGTAATCGTAAAGTATCGCCGCCTTGCGTACGTTGTACTCTTTTTTGGCTTCCAGTCCTCCGTTTGCGAGCAGATCCTCAAAGACGAGCCCGGCCACGTAAATCGGATAGCAGGGAGGAGTATTGTACATCGAGTCGTTGTCGGAAATCAGTTTCCAGTCGAACATTGCCGGCGTGTCGGGACGGCATTTTCCGAGCAGATCCTCGCGGACGATGACGATCGTGAGCCCCGCCGGCGCCACGTTCTTCTGAGCGCCCGCGTAGATTACGCCGAATTTCGTCACGTCAATCGGCTCGGAGAGGATACACGAGGACATATCCGCGACGAGCGGGATGTCGCCGGTGTCGGGTATGTAATCGTATTTCGTACCGTAAATCGTGTTGTTGAAGCAGATGTGCACGTAGTCCGCGTCGGGGCGGAAATCACCGCGTCCGACACGAGGGATATAAGTGTTGTTCTTGTCTTCGGACGAGGCGACGAGACGGATGTCTCCGTATTTCTGCGCCTCTTTGTACGCTTTTTTGGAGAACTGTCCGGTTACGATATAATCCGCTTTTTTCGATCCCGTCAGAAGATTATAACAAACGGATGCGAACACCATGGAGGCGCCGCCCTGCATGAAAAGCACCTTGTAGTTGTCCGGTATGGACATGAGAGTCCGGATATCCGCCTGAGCTTTTTTAATGATCGCGTCGTATTCGGGCGATCTGTGGCTCATTTCCATGACGGACATCCCGCTGTCTCCGTAACATACGAGCTCTCTCTGCGCGCGTTCGAGCACGCTGAGCGGAAGCATCGACGGACCTGCCGAAAAATTGTAAACCCTGTTCATGACCTGGTCTCCTTTTGAATAATCTTATGGTAAACTCTGCCAATTATACTACCTGAAATGCGGTTTGTCAATAGCTTTTTGAAGGATTGACCTTCCGCGATTTCATTTTTGCGTTGCGGTCGGGCGTCAGACCGATTTTCCTCTCGCCGTTACCGCAAACCTGTCGACGATCTTTTCGCCTTCATAGACGTAAATGAGATCATAAAGATTAACGGTAGTGCAACAGTGACCGGGAACGACGAGCACTCTGTCCCCGACCTTGAGTCCTATTTCACCGAAAAGCTTGAGGTGTTCCTCGTTGAGTTCGACGCTGTCGGCCGCGATTCTGCGCCCGTCGGGAGTGATGCAGAACGGCTCGTCCTGATCGGCGCCGAGCCCTTTCGCTCCTACGTCAAGGACGGTAAGCCCCGGACGCGCGCTGACGACCGTCGAGATGACGAAAAGCGAATTTTCAAATGGGAGGCCGAGCTTTTCATAGGTCGAATCCATGAAAATGTAGCTCCCCGCCTGGAGTTCTGTGTATATTCCGTTCAGCTTTGAAACTATGAGCGAGGTGCCGGTGCTCCCGCCGGAGATCGTCCCGACCGGAATGTTTTCCTCCGCGAGCTTTTCTCTGAGAGCGTTGAGCGCGGCGAGCGATTTCTCCGCGCAGGCAAGTCGCTCTTTTCCGTCAATAACGTGAGAGGCGTGCCCCGCGTACGCCTGTATCCCGTCGAATTCAAGTCCGGGCAGGGAACGGGCGAGCTCTGCGAGGCGGACGAAGGCCTCCGGTTCGGTGACGCCGCATCTGCACATTCCGATATCGTATTCTATGAGAACGTGGATAACGGAGCCGACGCGGACCGCGGCTTCCGAGAGCTCTTTCAGATTTTCCGCGCTGTCGGCGCAGACCGTCAGTCTGCACATAAGCGCAAGCTCGGCCGCGCGGCGGATCTTTGAGCCGTCAACGATCTGGTTGGCAATCAGGACGTCAGATATTCCCGACGTGATGAGATCCTCCGCCTCGCTGATCTTTGCGCAGGTCATGCCTTTTGCGCCGCTTTCGATCTGCATGTGCGCGATCGCCGAGCATTTATTGGATTTGTAGTGAGGTCTGAGCGAAACGTCCGATCCCGCGAGAAGAGCGCTCATGGTTTTCAGATTTTTTCTGAATTTTTCGCCGTCGAGAACGAGCGCCGGCGTAGAAAGCTGTGACAAAAGCATATGGGATTCCTCGGTTATTATTTCACGGATCTGTCGTCAACGTAAAGAACGCGTACGCCGTTGTCCGGCGCGGCTGATTTTTTGACCTCGGGGACGTCCTTCGCCGATTCGGTTCCCTCGTTTCTCTTACGGAGAAATTTCTCGGCAACCTCGGGGAAGAGGGCAAAGCTCAGCACGTCCTCGTCGCATTTTGCAACGTGCGAGGCGTCCGCCTTCATTTTTTCAAGCTCCGGACGGATGAGATCGGCGGGACGGCATGTTATGGGTTCAGCGTCGCCGATCGCCATTTTTCTGATTTCCTCGTTGACTTCTCCCGGCAGTTTTCCGTAATTCCCGGACAGCAGGGCTTTGGATTCCTGAGAAAAAAGCTTATAGCGCTCGCCCGACATTACGTTGAGCATCGCCTGAGTCCCGACTATCTGGGACGTCGGGGTAACGAGCGGCGGATATCCGAAATCGGCACGTACCCGCGGCACCTCGGCAAGGACCTCGGGAAGGAGATCGTCCCTGCCCACGTCCTTGAGCTGTTTCATCAGGTTTGAGAGCATTCCGCCCGGAACCTGATAAAGGAGCGTGTTCGGATCTACCATGTACACCTTCGGATTTATCAGTCCGTCGGCGCGCATCTTTTCGGCGACTTTTCGGAAATGGGCGGATATTTCGGAAAGGGAAGCGAGGTCGAGCCCTGTGTCGCGCTCTGTGCCTCTGAGCGTGGCGACGAGAGATTCGGTCGCCGGCTGTGAGGTCCCGTTGGCAAACGGCGAGAGGGCGGTGTCAACGATGTCAACTCCGGCTTGAGAAGCCATCAAGTACACCATGTCGCCCGTCCCCGTAGTGTTGTGCGTGTGAAGGTGGACCGGAATGTCAAGGGCCTGCTTGAGCTTTTTTACGAGACTGTATGCGTCCATCGGGAGGAGAAGATTCGCCATGTCCTTGACGCATATCGTGTCGGCCCCCATTTTCTGGAGACGGACGGCGAGATCGACGAAATAATCCTCGCTGTGTACCGGGCTTTTGGTGTACGAAAGCGCAGTTTCGCATACTGCGGAAGGATGAGAAATCCTCACGCTTTTCAGCGATTTGATACAAGTTTCAAAGTTGCGCACGTCGTTGAGCGCGTCGAATATCCTTATAACGTCAATGCCGTTTTCGACTGATTTTCTGACGAATTCGGTCACGACGTCGTCGGCGTAATGCCTGTATCCGAGGAGGTTCTGGCCGCGGAGAAGCATCTGCAGTTTTGTTTTAGGCATCGCTTCCCTGAGCGTGCGGAGACGTATCCACGGATCCTCGTCGAGGAACCTCATACAGGAATCAAACGTCGCGCCGCCCCAGCATTCAAGGGACCAGTATCCGATTGAATCGAGCTTTTCGCATGCCGGAAGCATGTCGTCAAGCCGCATACGCGTCGCGGCATGAGACTGATGAGCGTCGCGTAAAATCGTGTCGGTAATTAAGAGTTTGCCCATTATTATGCCTTTCAGTCGGCGTCAGCCGAATATCGCGATAAGCACGCCGGCGGCGATCGCCGAACCGATGACCCCCGCGACGTTTGCGCCCATTGCGTTCATCAGCAGGAAGTTTTTGGGATTCGCCTTCTGGCCTTCAAGCTGCGAGACTCTCGCCGCCATGGGGACCGCCGAAACGCCTGCCGAACCTATAAGCGGGTTGATCTTGTTCTTTCTGAAAAGATTCAGGAACTTCGCGAGGAGCACGCCGCCCGCGCTTCCCATCCCGAAGGCGACCACGCCGAGGACGATGATGAAAAGCGTTTTGAGATTGAGGAAACTGGCTCCCGTCGCTGTCGCGCCGACCGAAATCCCGAGGAATATCGTAACTATGTTGCAAAGTTCGTTCTGAACGGTTTTTGACAGTCTGTCGGTCACTCCGCATTCTTTAAGGAGGTTTCCGAGCATGAGACATCCGACGAGGGGAGCGGCGTCAGGTATGAGGAGCGAGACGAAAACCGTCACGACGATCGGGAAGATTATTTTTTCTTTCTTTCCCACGTTTTCGACAGGTTTCATCTCGATGCGGCGCTCTTTTTCGGTCGTGAGGAGCCGCATGATGGGCGGCTGTATCATCGGCACGAACGCCATGTAGGTATACGCCGCGATGGCTATCGGACCGAGCAGCTCGGGGGCGAGCTTTGACGTCGTGTATATTGCCGTAGGTCCGTCGGCTCCGCCGATGATACCGATCGACGCAGCCTGCTCAAGCGAGAAAAGTCCGCCGGGGATTATCGCCGCGACAACGAAGGTCACGAAAATGCCGAGCTGAGCCGCGCCTCCGAGCAGAAGGGAGGAGGGATTGGCGATGAGCGGCCCGAAATCCGTCATTGCCCCTATGCCGATGAATATCAGACAGGGGTAAATCCCGAGTTTGACTCCGAGATAGAGATAGTCGAGCAGACCGGGGGTAATATCGCCGCCTCCGGCAAAATATTCCCACGATACGTGTCCGCTTTCAAATAACGCGGCGTGGAACATCTCGGCTCCCGGGAGATTGGTCAGGATTATTCCGAAAGCGATCGGGAGAAGAAGCAGCGGCTCGTATTTTCTGCCTATCGCGAGATAGAGCAGGAAAAATCCGATCGCTATCATGATGAGGTTCTT
>JAGABQ010000055.1:0-7628 GCA_017614495.1 Clostridia bacterium | reverse complement strand
CGAGCTCGTCGATGAGTGCCGCCGAGATCTTCGCGGCTATGACCGGCAGGACGCCGTTCACTATCGCCGTGAACATCATCAGGAAGAGGATCCACGGCCGTGTCTCCCATACGAGGCGGAAAATGTAGAAGAGTCTGTACGTGAACTTCGAGACTATGCGCCAGACGTATCCCGGCACCTCTCTGACGCTCTTCGGCTTCGGCTCTCTGAGTTTGTCTGTCCCGTTTCCGGGAGGCGGTCCCATCATTGAAAAGATTCTCCTTATTACAGATAGGATAATTATACCATCCGCGGCTTTTCAATGCAAGCGGAAATTTTTAAAAAATCCCGCGGTGATTGTCCAAAAGAATATCGCGCCCCGCATTCCGGCTGGGCGCGATATCGATTGTTCTTTACTCTAAGATTTCATAAACCGCAAGCGGGTATCTCTCCGAAACGGTCGCTGTGCCTCCGTTTCCGTCAGGCTTTTCCTCGATAATGTCGACCTCGCAGATAACTCCGACATGCCCGTTTTCCATTTTGAACAAAGTCGCGTTTTTTATCTCCGATTTCAGGCCGGGATACTTTTCAGAAACCGATTTTCCGACAGCTTCGCGCCAACCCGCAGTTATGTTTTTCAGAGACGAATCATAAGACAAAAGCGACTCTTCAGAATATTCGCCCACATTTTGCGCCGTCATAGATAACTGCTCCCCGGTAACAGAACTTACCGTAATCTCTATCATTTCCGGCGTATCAAAAGATGAAACCGTACGGCGGAAGCAGAATGAATATGACATCTGATGATCGTCTCTTCGGACTGTCAGTTTATATTCGGAGGATGCTCTCCCGCCGGAAATGCCGTCAAACAATCCAAGCGCTATGTTTTTGCACTGATCCTCTGAGTATACGGATACGCCGTCGGGATCAGGCTCTTTGACGGATACCCAGTTAAAGACCCTGCCGCCGTTTCTTTCTACGGAGAAAAGATAATCGGCGCCGAGATACATGTCAAACCATCTGCAGTCGCCCGCCGTTCTTCCTGTTTTGAAGTAGGTTCCCGTATCTTCCTTTCCGTTGATCACACAGGTCAACTTTTCTCCGGTTTTATCCTCGACGTTTTCGGCCGCCCAGAAGTAATCTGCCGCCGGACTGCCCTTGGCGTCGTCTTCAAATACTGCTTTTAGACCTTCAAATCCACTTGTGGGTTTGACCAGATTTGCCCTGTTCATACAACCGAACAGCAGCGAAGCGGTTATTATTGCCAAAGATACCAAACACACCTTTTTCACGATAATCCCACCTCAATAGATTTTCGAATTTATTATATATCGTTTGTTTTTTTTGTCAAGTGTTTTCGAAAAAATTTGAAAAAAACTGTTTAAACATCTAACGGGGATTTACAAAAACCGCCCGGGGTGATATAATTTCACCGACGGAGGGACTTTTATCATGGATCTTAAAGGCTCGGCGGCGGCAGTGATCGCCGCGATAACGCTTGTCTCGTGCACGGCGCAGGGAGGGGCACCGGGAGGCGCCGCCACGGCGCGGCGCGATTTTCCCGTCCCGACGGAGGGCTTCGTCGAGAGCGTTAGCACCGAAAAGGGCACCGAAGGGCTCACCGATATCCCGACGGAAACCGAGTCCGCGCCGGGCGAAAGTTCGGTCACGGAAAAGGCGGCGGAGACGGACCCCGTCCCGGCGACCGAAACGACTTCAAAGCCGACCGGAAAAGCAACCGAGACCGATCCCGTACCCGCGACCGAAACGACCGCGGAGCCGGAGGAACAGACCGCTTTCCGCGATATGTCGCCGCTTTCGGTAGAATATTACATGACGCCGGTCGAGAACTACTCTTTCGAGCGCGACAGGGATATCGAGTTCGTGATGATACATTTCTCAAGCAACGTCAAGGCCAAGCCGACCGACCCCTACGTCGTCGACGATATAAAGGATATCTATCTGAAAAGCGAGGTCAGCACCAACTACGTCATAGACAGGGAAGGGAAAATATACTGTTTCATGCCCGAATACCGCTGCGCATGGCACGCCGGGGTGGGTACCTGGAAGAACGACGCGCGGCTCAAGGACAGAATGAACAGGTATTCGATAGGCATAGAGCTTCTCGCCATGGGTTCGGAGAGCGAGATGCTCAGGTATATAACGGCCGAGCAGTACGCCGCCCTCGACGAGGGGCTGATCGGATATACCGACGCACAGTACGAGGCGCTCGGGGCGCTTCTCAGCGATATATGCGGAACCTACGGCATCCCGCGCGACCGGGATCACGTCATAGGACATCAGGAATACGCGACCAAAAAACCGGACCCCGGAGAGCTTTTCGACTGGAACAGGATAATAAACTGAAAATACACGGCGCATAATTTTGCACGGCAGGAGGTAAAGCATGACTGAAATAACCGAAGAAACAAAAAAGAAGGAAAAGGCAAAGATCGCCCCGGCGATTATAGTTGTGATATCGCTCGCGGTCATTATAGCGGCGGCAGCGGGAATATACGCTTCGGTGGCGCTGTCCGTACCCGATTACGCGAAAGAGGCCAAGGAAGCTTTCGGAATGATGTTTCCTGAGCTGAAGTCCGCGCTCGGAGATATAATCGAAATCGATTCATCGGAAAACGTTTCCGAGAGTGCGGACCTTTCGATTTCGGCAGATGCGGCGGGCCTCATGAACGATATCGTGTTTTCGATTTCGGGCGGCAGGATCGGCAAGGATTCGGAGAAAAAGATAGAACTCAAATCCGGCAAGGCAGAGTTCGGACTCCGCATTACCGAGGACATGACGAACGGCAAAGTGCGCGCCGCACTCAAAATGACGTCCGGAGGAAATTCCTCTTATTTCCGGAGGTCAGAGAACAATCAGTACTATTTTCTGATAAGCGGCGCGACGGAAAAACTTGACGCGTCTTCCATCAACCCGGAGAAAAATGATAAATCTCCGATTTCGCCGGAAGTTTACGGCATCCTCCGCGCAGCTATGGAAAACCTTGAACGGAAATATGCCGAAATTCAGAACGGCGGAGAAACCGAAGAAAACGCAGACTCGCGGAAAGAACTCATCGGGCTGATAGCAGACAATCTGAGCAAAACGGCAAAAACCGATTTCAGACGGGATTTCTCGTCCGGCATCGTACCGGACAGGATAATAATCGTCACGGTGGATGGGGAATGTCTTACAAAGCTCGGCGGGCTGATTTCCGAAAAGGCGAGTGAACTGACCGGGCTTGATGCGGCGTATTACCTTGAGATTGCCGGGATAATCGAACGGATAGCGGAGACGCAGCCGGTCCTTTCTGTTTCGATTACCGACCGCCGCGGGAGAATCGTTTCGTTTTCGTTCAAAGCTGGATTCGAGGTCCCGGATCTTCCCGACGTTGCCGGAGAGATGTTTTCAAAAGTTAATGCAGACGTACGAAGAAGGGCCGAGGCAGTTTTGAACTTTTCAATCGAATACGGAGAAAACTGGATTTACGGAGCGGGAAAAGATCCGGTATCGGCCTGCAGGTTTATCGCAGATTACAATTTCGGATATGAGGAAAACGAAGAAGGTGACGACCCTGAAAAGGGAAGGATTATCCTGACCGTTTCGCGCGGCGCGGACAAAGCAGTTTACGATATTTTCGAAGAAAAGCCTGAGGACAATCAGGCGAAGATAAGGATTGAAGCCGGGACGACAGACGGAGGACTTTCTTTCGAGGTTACTGACCAAAACGGAGTAAAGCTTATCGCGGGAGAGGGTAAATACCGGACCCGGACAGGCGACAACGGGGAGAGAACTGCTGAGTTTTCGATTGATAAATGTGTTGTCAAGGTAAGCAGGAAAACGTATCAGAAATCCGCGGGAGGGAAAACGGAGCGGCTGGAAGATTTAACGCTCGAAAAACTGCTCACATATACGATTAAAAATCGCGATGCCGTCCTGACTCCATCATCGACTAATGCAAAATTTCTCTTTGCGCTGACTGACGAGGAGGTCAATCAGCTTTTCGGAGAAGAGTATTATCCGACGGCGCTGGCGGAATTTGCCGCCGAGATGTCGAGGCAAAGCGACAAAGAGATGATAAGCGCGGACGGATTTTATCTGTCTCCTCCGGAGTCGTTCCGCTCAACGGGGGAAAAGTACGCCAAGAAGTATGCCGAGGCACTGACAGACTATCAGGCGCTTCTGGGATTTGTCGACGGAACGGCGTGTCTGATCAGGTGCTATGACGAGGGCACCGGCGTGTGGTACGTCCTGACATACGATCAGTCTCTTAAACAGGCGCTGGCGTATATTTATGTGGATATGACACCTGATCTGATAGACATCACACGCACTGGCTCTCTTGAGGACGGCCTGTTTGTGATGGACGACGATATAACGAGAGGCAGGATGATCCCGGAACTGGCGATGCGCATTGATTCGTTCGGTAATGCCGTGTCGCAGACGGGGACGAATGCAGAAAAGCTGCTAAAAGCGGTCGACGGTGCAAAGACAATCAAGCTGAAGTCTGTCAAAGATTATGGAACGCCGGCGATAGTCGGCAGACCGGCATACGACAAAAAGAACGGTACCGTGGCGTTACCTGTTGGCATAGGTGTTTACGTATATCGCGCCGATGGCAAATATATCGGCATGATCTCGTCCGAGAACGACGAGGCGGCTCTTAATGCCGTCGCGGCGGGCGACGGATGCTTTATCGTTGCGCCTGAGCACGGCAACGCGCTGCTGATATATGATTCCGCAACGCTGAAAAAGACCGGAAAAATTGATATTCCGCGTCAGCACAGGATGGAAGAAATTATCCGAGACGGAGATATGCTTTTTGTGAGATGCGAATACTATCTGTTGTCGGTCGATCTCAGGACCGGCTCGGCAACCGCCACGGAGGAATATGATTCCACGACCGGAATGGCGCTCGACAGGAAAAATCATCGGCTTGCCGTGACCACGCTCAAAACCTACACCGATAACGAGAAAAAGGGACTTTACGTTTCGTATTACGACACCGTCACGGGGAAACGTGTCTCAGAGCAGGATCAGGTTCTGCGCGCACAGTCCGGCATGAGCAACTACGCCGTTTCGTTCAATAACCGGGCCTTTGTACTTACGGGGCCGGGTATGCTGACCATCGGAGAATTCACAGAAGACGGGATTCGCCGCGCGGCGGAAATAGGCGGCTTTTCGGGCCTGCCTTACGGATATAAGGTTGCGTACGAGATCGATACCGGATCCGACGATATCAGGGCGGCAGTTCTCGACGGACCGGGCACTGCCGTCAGCACGCTTATAGTAAGAAACGGCGGAACCCCTGTCGTTATCGAAGGCAGATTTGACTACATCTGCCCTTGCGGTGACGGGCGCGTTGTCGTGTCGTCAAGCTACAATCAGCATTACCTTGCCATTATTGATCTCGGTAAATAGCCCCTTTCTTCCCCGGGTTTCCGGGGAAGATTTTTAAAAATTCGGCGGCGGAACACGTGTTTTTCACATTTTCCGTCGCATAACCTTCACAGCGACGGGGTATAATTGTACCGTAAAATAATCAGGCGAGGTGAACTGTCATGAAAAACGCAAGAAAGTTTACGGCGGCGGTTATCGCCGTTCTGATGATAGCGCTCTGCTCCTGCGGAGGGAACGCGGGGACGTCCGTGACGACGGGCGAAAAGGTCGGCAACACGGACGCCGAGCCCGGGAGCGTGACGGAAGAGCTTCTGCCCGACCCCGCGGACGACTCAAAAACCCCGTCGGGAGATTTTGAGATGACCACGGAGGACGGGAGCTTCACGAACGAGGGGAACGTCTACACCGTCACGGCGGCGGGAAAATACACCCTCTCGGGCAGTCTCCCCGAGGGGCAGATAGTTGTCGACGCGGGAGAGGACGACGAGATAACGCTCGTGATGAGCGGCGCGTCCGTGACGTGCTCAACCGACGCACCGGTGAAGGTAGTTTCCGCCGGCGAGGTCAAGGCCAAGGCGGCGGACGGCAGTTATAACGTCGTGACGGACGCCCGGACGGGCTCGCCGGAGTCGGCTTCGGAGAGCGACGACAACCCCGACGCCGCGATCTGGGCTGACTGCGATCTCAAGCTCGACGGAGAGGGGACGCTGATCGTCTCCTCGACGTACGACAACGGGGTTAAGTCAAAGGACGATCTGAAGATAAAAGAAATCACCCTCAAGGTGACGGCCCCCGGCAACGCCCTCAAGGGCAACGATTCGGTGACCGTCGAGTCCGGGGCGCTCACCCTGATCTCGACCGCTTCCGACGGGATAAAGACGTCGAACACCGACGTTTCGAAAAAAGGCAAACAGAAGGGCACGGTCTCGATACAGGGCGGGCAGGTGGACGTCTATTCCTTCTGCGACGGCATCAGCGCGGCCTATAACGCCGAGATATCGGGCGAGGCGGTGCTCAACGTTTTCACCTCCTCCTACGCCGGGGAGGCCGCGGAGTCGGGCGACGAGGTATATCTGATAGTCCCGAAGAGCGTTTACTCACAGTCCGACGGATATTACGCTTATCTGTATAACGACGACGACGGCGCGGGCGTGTGGGTCGGATTCGAATACGAGACCATGGTCTACAGCGGCCGTACGGCGTCGTATTACGGGCTCAAGGCGATTCTGCCGGCCGGATACTCGAACGTCATATTCGCCATCACCGACTCGGGCGCCGAGCCCTCGGCGGAAAACTGCAGGGCGGCGACCTCCGGCGGGGCGGTAAACAGGGGGATGAACAGCTTCCTGATCTCCTCGGTCTCGGACGGCTCCGTCACGGGAGACTGGACGCAGCTGACCTCGGGGAGCGGCAGCTCGGAGAAGACGACGTATTCATCAAAGGGGATAAAGGCGTATAACGAGGTCATAATCACGGGCGGCGCGGTCACGGTTTACGCAAAGGACGACGGCATCCACGCAAACGCCGACGGCAAGCTCGAAAACGGCGAAAGCGCCCTCGGGAACATAACGGTATCGGGCGGCAGCGTCACGATAACCTCGGCCGACGACGGCATGCACGCCGACGGCGCGCTCATAATCTCGGGAGGTACGGTCAACGTTGCCGAGTCTCACGAGGGGCTCGAGGCCAACGTGATAACCGTATCGGGCGGAACGACCTTCGTTTACGGCAACGACGACGGCATCAACGCGACCAAGGGCGCGAGCACACCCCTCGTCAACATAACGGGCGGATATCTCGACGTCACAACCCCGTCGGGAGACACCGACGGCATAGATTCAAACGGCAATATAACGATGTCCGGCGGATTCGTGATAGTCAAGGGCGGCTCGTCGAGCGGCATGGTGGCGGGCTCCGTCGACGTCGACGGGACCATAACGGTCACGGGCGGCACGATCATCGCCCTCGGCGGCATCTGCGAGACCCCGGCGAGCGGCTCGGTCAACGTCTACGCCTCGTCCGGCACGAGCTTCCGCGAGGGCGACTACGAGCTCACCGACTCATCGGGCAATACGATAGCGTCGTTCACGCTCAAATCGTCCTATTCGTCCTTCTGGATAGCGTCCGAGGAGCTCGGGCTGAACGGCAGCTACACCCTGACGAGCCCGTCGGGCTCCGTCGCGAGCTGGACTCAGACCTCGTCGTCCGTCGGCACCTCCGGCATGGGAGGCGGCGGATTCGGCGGAGG
>JAGABQ010000008.1:0-4101 GCA_017614495.1 Clostridia bacterium | reverse complement strand
GGTGCCCACGGTCGGAATTGAACCAACGACACGTAGATTTTCAGTCTACTGCTCTACCGACTGAGCTACATGGGCGTAAGTGGCAACCCGTGTGAGCTGCCGATAAAAAAGGTGGCGACCCGAAGGGGACTCGAACCCCTGACCTCTAGCGTGACAGGCTAGCGTTCTAACCAACTGAACTACCGGGCCGTATATGGTGGGAACAATAGGGCTCGAACCTATGACCCCTTGCTTGTAAGGCAAGTGCTCTCCCAGCTGAGCTATGCTCCCGTTGCTTCCGCATCGGCAACGGGAAAATTATACCACATCGGACGCGGAATGTCAACACCCTTTTTCGGGCTTTTTCAAATTTTTTTCAGCCGTTTTTTTCGCCGTTTTCGCCGCCCGTGACGCCTTCGTCCTGCTGCAGGGCGAAGGGATCGGACTGAGGATTTTCGGTAAACTGGGCGGGCTGGGAATTAACGGCGCAGGGGTCGAGCTGGGGAGCGGCTTCGGGAGCAGTCTGCGCCCCCGCCTGTTTGAATGCGTTGATCACGTATCTCAGAGCACCGATCACGGCGAACACGAGACCGAGGCCGAGGCTCGGGAGATATCCCTTTGCGATTTCGGGATCGGCAAGGAAATTGTAGCCCACGCCGAAGCACTGGAAATAGGTCGGCATATAATCGACCTCGCCGTTTGCGTACCATTCTTTATATGCGTCGTAAATATCCTTGACGAAACACCCGTACCACGCGAGCACGAGGACGAGCAGGGCGATTATGCAGGAGATGATGACGCCCTTTTTGCTGAGTACTCCGGCAAAGAGCTTGTATCCCTGGATCGCGCAGACGACCCCGACGAGGCCGGAAATCGCCGCGACGAAGCCGACGAGATGGAGCAGCACCCACACGACAGCCCCCGCGAGCGAGAACAGAAAAGCCCCCACTATGCCGGCGACGACGTTTTCTTTCTTTTCCTTAAAAATTTCGTTCATTGGATCCTCCGTGACGAAAAATTGCATACGCGGCAATTATAGCACACGCCTCCCGGTTTGTCAATTATTACGTCAGCCGACGGCTTTTGAGCAGTAAAGGCGGCGGTATTTGCCCGGCGGGATGCCGTACCGCGAGGTGAAGGCGCGGGTGAAGGCAACGCGGGAAGGGAACCCGACGTCCGAGCTTATGCGCTCTATCGTCAGGTCGGTGGTCTCGAAAAGCTCTATCGCCACGCGAAGCCGGCGCAGGGACACGGCGCGGTGGAATGACATGCCGTTGTATTTCTTCATTATCCTGTTGAGCTGTCTTACCGACATGTGGAGTCTCTTCGCCGCCTCGCCCGTCGTGATGTCGGTCGTGAAGGTCGCGGCGATGAGGTCCTCTATCTGCCGGCTGACGAGGACGTCGATATCCTCGTCCGCCCTCTTCTGCGGAGACGGAGCGGCCGCCGTGCCCGGCTCGCCGGACTGTAGCCCCGTGAGGCGGATTATGACGTCGGCTATCGAGCTCGCGAGATATTTAGATCTGTCGTTTACCGCGGCCTCGGTGATCTCCGAGATCCGCCGGGACTCCTCCGGGCGGTTCCTGATGACTATCAGGCCGTTGCGCTCGAGAAAATTGCGGAAATCGCTGAAAAGGTCCTGCGTGCCGCCGGATTTGCGCGAAAACGAGAAGCAGAGCGACGGCCATCCGTCGCCGTTTTTTTCGCTGAGCATTACGTGCTCCACGCCGGGCGGGACGATGACGACGTCGCCCCGGTCTATCGAGACGGTCTCCGCCGCCGACGAGATCACGACGGTCTGCCCCGTGCTGAAAAATATCTCGTAATACGGATGGGTGTGAAGGACCTTGAGGACGTTTATGTTTTTGTTGCCTATCGAACGGACGTCCTGCTCGGGTACGTTGAGCCGCGTCACGTCGTGCAAAAGACGGATAAATACGTTTTCGACCTGGATACTGTGCTCGATCATAATATCTCCTCCGGCATTATTATACATTTTCCGCGCGCTTTTGTCAATCAAAAACGGGGCGGGAGCCCCCGAGGAGGCGTCATTTTTTATTCATACCGCGAAATTTGTATACTTTTCGGACGCGTTTTCATAAAAAGACGGCGTTTTTTGCGCTTTACATTTTTTCTCCGTTGTGATAAAATACCGTTACAAGCGGAGGCGTGGCTCCGGCTCGCATCCGATAGAAAAGTCACAGGCGGCCTATGCCGCGAAATATACAGCAAAAAGGAGACAAAAAAGGTGAAGAAAGCAATCAGAGCGTTCTCGCTCATACTGGCTGCCGTCTTTGTCATCATCGCCGTCGCCTCGTGCACGACGTCAGATCCCTCGCATACGGGCGAGAACTCCGGCGCCGACGTCACGTCGGGCGAGCCGAAGGTCGAGAAGTACGGCAACGTGCCGCTGAGCGACAAAAGCAAATTCGAGGGCAAGGAATTCCTCATCGCCACCTATCTCGACGGCAACGTAAGCAACGGCTGGGCCTGCTATTTCGACGTTGACGAGCCGGAAGAGGGCGACAAGATGCAGGAGGGCTCTCACAGACGCAATCTCGAGATCGAAGAGACCTTCGGCGTAAAGATCACCTGCGACGAACTCTGGCACTGGTGGGGCGGCAAGGAAGGATACTTCTATCTTGTAAACCTCATGGAGGCGGGAGACTCGATTTACAACCTGTTCTTCCTTGAGTCATACATCCCTCACTCGGATCTCGTCATCGAGGGGCTCCTCTACGACATGGGACAGCTCCCGTATATCGACCTCTCCGCGGATTATTACAATCACAGCTACAACGAGACCTACTGTCTCGGCGGCAAGTACTACATCCTCGCGTCGGATCTGACTTATCCGTGCCAGAGCGCGCAGAGAGTGTACGTCAACATCGACATGCTCAAGGACCTGCAGTATGACGAGAACTACGCGTACGATCTCGTCGACAACGGCGGCTGGACCTATGACGTTCTGCTCCAGATGATCAACGGCCAGAGCGAGGACCTCAACCAGGACGGCAAGATGGACGTGAACGACTACTACGGCTTTGCCGGAACGCCGTATTCCGCCACCGGATTCTTCCACGGTTCGGGACTCAAGGGCTCGTATATCTCCGAAAACGGCTGGGAGTTCGACTATGACTCCGACAGGGCGATTCGCATAATGGACGCGATCTACGGCTTTGTGAACAAACCGGAGGTCTACGTCAAGGAATGGACGAACGAGATCTTCAACTCGGGACGCGCTCTCTTCACCACATCGGGGAGCGAGCTCCGCGAGATAAAGAACTGGGATCTCAGCATCCATATCGGCGTGCTTCCTTATCCTAAGTTCGACGACACTCAGGACAGATACTACTGCTACTGCGCGGGCGGAAACTTCTGCGTTCCGAGCGACATAAAGGACACGGAGTTCACGGGAGCCATGATCGACGCGATGTCATACGGCTCTCAGAAATACCTCGTCCCCGCGTTCTACGACAATTTCATCCAGCAGAGAGTCCTTCAGGACGACAGATCAAGAGAAAACTGGCGCCGGATGCGCGGCGAATGGGGTCTGTTCGAGCTTGCGGGTCATATAGCGCCGAACGAGGAAGTCAGGTACTACAATCCCGTCACGAAGGTCGTTGCCGAAATGTCCACCGGCGGCGCCAACAACTATATGTCGAGGTGGGCCGAGCAGCGCGACGTCATGCAGCTCGTCTGCAATCAGTTCTACAAGAAATTTATGTCAAAGATCTGACATAGAAAAAAAATTCTGAAAGGAAAAAACACCATGAAAAAGTTTACAGCACTCTTCATCGCCCTCACGCTCCTGTTTTCCGCGCTTTCGCTGATCGCCGGAGCTGACGAGGAATACGTTCCTCAGGTCCCGCTGATGCAGCCGGAACCCGGAGAATTTGAGCTCGAGCTCTACGGACGTACGAACGGTTTCACACAGAGACCGCAATTCACCGATAACGGCGACGGCACCTACTCAGTCGTCAGTCTCGACGGCAACGGCGTACCGAAGGACTGGTACGAGAACTACATCGACAACCAGTTCACCAACCAGAACGGACAGGTCGGCGAAACTCTCGTGACCTGGAACAACTACTTCGCCCGCGTCTTCTACAAGGACGGAGT
>JAGABQ010000054.1:0-13188 GCA_017614495.1 Clostridia bacterium | reverse complement strand
GGCGTGCTCTTCCCTGATCTCGGTCATGACGACGACGTCGGGGTGTTTTATGTCCACCTTCAGCCCGGGAAGCTTTTCGAGTATAGCTCCGCCGACCAGGGCCGAGATCTCGGGAGACGTCAGCGGAAAGCGTTTGTCGGACCGCCTCGCGTCGCACTTGAATGTGGCGCGTCCCGCCAGCTTTTCGGGCAGATATTCGGACGCAGTACGGAGGATATCCCCGACGTTTTTCTCCGCGACGGCAGCGCGGGCTATCGACGTGAAGCCGAAAACGGTTTTGCAGATATCAAGCGCGTCGTCGATACTGTCGTTTTCGGTCTCCGGCTCAACGTACGCCGTGCTCTGGGCAGACGAAACGCGGTACCTGCCCACCGTTCCGAGCCGTTTTTCAAGTTCTTTCAGCATAAGGCGCTCAAAGTCCCGTTTGTTGAGCCCTTTCAGGACTATTTCGCCGTATTTAAGGAGAAGGATCTCTTTCATTTCATATTTTCCTTGTGGTTTCGCAATGTTCGCATATCCCAGCAAGCGGGCATCCGGAGCATTCGGGCGAACGCGCGTGACATACGTCGCGCCCGAACTGAACGAGCCGGTGGCACAGATCAGACTGTTCCGGGGGATCGATCGCAGCCGACAGCACCTTTTCGGTGAGGACCGGATTCTTTTTATCCTCGGGATAAAAACCCAACCGGCCGCATATCCTTATACAGTGGGTGTCCGCTACGATCCCGGGAACGCCGTAAACGTCGCCGAGAACGAGATTCGCGATCTTTCTGCCGATCCCGGGCAGCGACAGCAGCCCGTCAATATCCGAAGGGACCGTCCCCCCGTATCTTTCGCATATTATCCGCGACGCGCCGATAACGTCCGCAGCCTTTACTCGGTAAAGTCCGCAGCTGAATATCAGTTTACCGACGTCGGCGGGATCGGCCTGCGCCATATCGGCGGCAGTCGGATATTTTTCGAAAAGGCCGACCGAGACCTCGTTGACTCTCGCGTCGGTGCACTGAGCCGATAACCGCGCCATGACGAGCAGCCGCCAAGGATCGCCGCCGTGCTCCAGCGCGCATTTCGGCTCCGGATATTTTTCTTTGAGCAGTCTTACAAGTTCCCTGCCTTTTTTTTGCAAATCCGCCATGACTTTTCGCACCGCCGGGTATTCACAATTCCGTGAAAATAGTTTATAATATTATACACCATTTCCGCCGGCTTTTCAACGGCGAGAAGGACCGACAAGCCATGAAAAAATCAGGAAAGCCTGAGCTGCTCGCGCCGGCGGGCTCGGAAAGCGCGCTCGTCGCGGCCGTTAAAAGCGGCGCCGACGCGGTATATTTCGGCGGTACGATGTTCAACGCGAGGATGAACGCCGTCAATTTTGACAGAGACGGCATTTCCCGCGCAGTATATCTCTGCCGCGAGCACGGGGTCAAAACGTACGTCACTCTGAATACGGGAATATACGACAGAGAGCTTCAGTCGGCGCTCGATTACGTGTTTTTTCTGTATGAATCGGGTGTTGACGCGCTTATTACCGCCGACCTCGGTCTGTCGTCGCTTATAAAAAAATATCTTCCCGATTTCAGGCTTCACGCGAGCACCCAGGCGGGCGTGCACAACGCCGCGGGAGCGGACGAGATGTCGCGGCTCGGCTTTGAGCGGGTAGTGCTCGCTCGTGAGCTGACTAAGGAAAACATTGCCCGGGTGACCGAAAAATGCCTGCCCGAGACGGAGATCTTCATTCACGGAGCGATTTGCGTATCCTACTCCGGTCAGTGCCTCATGAGCGCAATGCTCGGCGGGCGTTCCGGAAACCGCGGAGAATGCGCCCAGCCCTGCCGCATGCAGTACAGCGGCTCTTATCCGCTAAGTCTCAAAGACATGTCGCTCGCGGACCATATGCCGGAAATACTCGGTCTCGGCGTCGCCTCGCTCAAGATCGAGGGCAGAATGAAAAGCGACGTTTACGTCGGCGGGGTGACCGGTATATATCGCCGGCTCATCGATGAGGAACGAGCCGCAAGCGCAAAGGAAAACGAAAGGCTCGCCGAACTGTTTTCCCGCGGCGGCTTTACCGACGGATATTTTACCGGAAAAATCGGCCGCGATATGCTTGGAACACGCTCCGAGGCCGACAAAAAAATGAGCCGCGAAGCCGGCAAATCCGGAGGAGCGCTTCCGCCCGCCGCAAACGCGGACGTATACCTCAGAAAAGCTCCTCCCGCAGTAAAGCTCCCCCGGTCCGGGCGTATGGAAAAAACGGAACCGTATTTCACGGCGAGATTCGAAAAACCATCGCAGATACCCGAAAAACACCCGTTCAGACACGTTTTCCTTCCCCCGGACGTTTATTCGCCGAAGGCCGACGGCGTTGTGTTTCCTCCCGTGATACACGAAAGCGAACGCGAAGCCGTCCGTGAGGCGATATCCCGAGCCGTTAAAAACGGCGCGAAACACGCGCTCGTCGGGAACGTCTCGCAATTCCGGACAGCCGAAGAATTCGGGCTTATTCCTCACGCGGATTTTCGCCTGAACGTTTTCAACAGCGAAACCGCGCTTCTGCTCTCCGGGTACGGCGCCGAGAGCGTTATCTGCTCGGCGGAGCTCACTCTTCCGCAAATACGGGATCTCGATTGCGGCGGCTCTCACAAGGGTGCCGTGATATACGGCAGACTGCCTCTCATGCTGCTCGAAAAGAGAGTAAACGCGCCCGGAAAGGGCGGCGCGAGGGCTCTCAGGGACACGCGCGGCGCGGTATTTCCCATTATCGAATCGGGAAAGCGCGACGTTCTGCTAAACTCCGTCCCTTTGTATATGGCCGACCAGCTCGACCGGGCAGACGCCTCCGGAATAACCGACAGACACATGATATTCTCGACCGAGACCCCGGGCGAGGTCCTGCGCGTAATTTACGCATACGAGCACGGGACGATACCGAAAGAACCGATAAGACGGATAAAAAGCTGAGGTGAACCGAATGGAACTGAAAATAAAAAAGCTCCGTGACGGAGCGAAACTTCCGTATTACGCAACGGACGGCGCGGCCGCCGGCGATCTCTACGCGCTGCTAGACGGCCCCGTCACACTGAGCCCCGGGGAGCGGAAACTCATCCCTACGGGGATATCGATCGCACTCCCGGACAAAAACTGCGTCGCCGTTATATGCGCCCGCTCGGGAATGGCGTACAAGAGAGGCATCGCACTCGCAAACGGGATCGGAGTCATAGACTCTGACTATCGCGGAGAGATCATGGTCGCCGTCATAAACAACGACGAAAACGAGCAGACGATAGAAAACGGAGAACGGATAGGTCAGATGATGATCCTTCCCGTCATACGGCCGGAAATCACTGAGGTCTCCGAGCTCGGCGACACGGAGCGCGGAGCCGGCGGCTTCGGCTCTACAGGAATAAAATAAATCAAATCGCGTTCCGATACCGGAACGCGATTATAATTTTATAAGAGCGCCCCCGCCTCTTTGTCGCAGATGACGGTGACCTTTTCCGACACCAGCCGGAGGAGCGACGCCGGAGTTCTCGGGGTGACCTCGCCGAGGACGGTTTTTCTTATCGCCTCGGCTTTGTTTTTGCCGCTCGCGAGGAGAAGTATGCGTTTTGCCGAAAGGATGGCCCCGCATCCCATAGAGTAAGCGTATTTCGGCACTTCGTCCTCAGACTCGAAGAACCTCGAATTGGCTTTTATCGTGCTTTCGGTCAGAGCGACGCGGCGGGTCCCGAGCGAGATCGTATCCGACGGCTCGTTGAAACCTATATGACCGTTTATTCCTATACCGAGAAGCTGAAGATCTATACCGCCGAGATTTTCGATAAGAGCGTCGTAACGCTTTGTCTCTGCCTCGTAGTCAGAGTCCGTCCCGTCGGGGATAAATGTGTTTTCGCGTTTTATATCAACGTGATCGAACAGGCGGCTGCGCATAAAATACGCGTAGCTCTGAGGGTGATTGGGAGCAAGTCCGCAATACTCGTCGAGATTGACCGATTTCGCCTCGGCAAACGAGATTTTCCCATTCGCATAGTCTGAGATAAGTTCTCTGTAAAGCCCCTCGGGCGTAGAACCGGTCGCGAGACCCAGCACGGAATCCGGTTTCAGAATAAGCTGAGCGGAAATAATGTCAGCCGCCTTGCGGCTCATTTCCGCATAATTTTCGCAAACAACGACTTTCATTTAACAACTACGCCTCCCACGTAAACCTCTTTCAGTTTCATATCCGTCGAGAGTCTGAGAAAATCCGCGCGGCAGCCCGGCTCAATGCGCCCGACGTCGGGCAGACAGTGCAGCGAGGCGGGATTGAACGTCGCGCATTCCACGGTCTTTTCGAGCGAAAGCCCGCTGAATTTCGTGAAATTGATAAGTCCTGTGAAGAGATCGAGCGTACTGCCCGAAATATTGCCCTCCTCGGTGTACGCCTTGCCGTCCTTGACCGTGACGGGCTTCCCGGCTATGCTGTAAACTCCGTCGGGACAGCCGGCGCCCTCCATCGAGTCGGTGATGAGGACTATCTCGCCGAGCGGCTTTGCGCGGCTCACGAGGCGCACGGTCTCGGGTGCGAGATGGAACCCGTCGCAGATCATCTCAACGTACGCGCCGCTCAAAATGCCGGCCATTATCGCGCCGCCCGCTCTGTGATGTATCTGGGGCATGGCGTTGAAAAGGTGAGTGAACGACGTCACGCCGCGCCTGACGGCGTCCATCGCCTCGTCAAAGGTCGCGTCGGTGTGAGCCAGCGACGCCGACATGCCGTTATCAAGGACCGCCCGGAGGAAGCTCCCGTCGCGATCGAGCTCGTAAGCCGCCGAGACGTGAACGTGTATTTCGCCCGCCGCCTCCCTGAAAAGCGGTATTTCGCTCGGATCAAGCGGCTTGAGAAGAGATTCGAGATGCGCTCCCTTGCGCTTAGGATTCATATATCTCCCTTCGACGTGAACGGCACGGAATCCGGCTTCGCGTATCCGGCCGACGGCCGAGACCATGTTTTCGAGCGTATCCGAGGCGAGCGCGGGAACGACAGTCGTGACGCCCTTTTCGGCGTATTTCTTTTTCAAAAAGCGCAGATCGTCAACGGAAGCAGAGATAAAATCGAATCCGTTTCTCCCGTGGGTATGCGTGTCGATAAGACCGGGGATAACGTAATCCCCGCCGAAATCGACGGCGTCGCCGCCGGCGGGCTCTCTTACTATCCTGCCGTCCTCGACGTTCAGCTCGCCGTCACGGAATATTTTGAGCGACCTGTCGTATATTTTCGCATTGAATATTTTCATAATAACGTCCTTTCAGTCAGCAAGGTATCGACGCCGCGCCTATGATACCGGCATCGTTTCCGAGCTGAGCCGCAACGATGCGCGTCCTTTCTATGGACACGTCCTGATAAACCATCGAATAAACTCTGTCGCGGAGCGGAGCAATCAGCCCCTCCCCCTCCTTTGAGATGCCGCCGCCTATGCAGACAACCTCCGGCTGGAACATCTGGATGACCGACGCCACCCCAGCGGCGAGATTTTCGACGTACTCCCCGATAATTTCCTTTGCCACCAGGTCGCCAAGGCGCGCGGCGTCGAACGCCGTTTTCCCGCTGATCCCGTTTTTCTCCGAAAGCTCGCGGAGCATGCTTTCGGGATGAAGAATGATTTTCTCCTTTGTTTCGGCGATGAGCGCCGTGGCGGAACAGTACGCCTCGAGGCATCCCCGGCACCCGCACGCGCACAGCCGACCGCCGCTTTTGATAATTATGTGTCCGATCTCGCCCGCCGCGCCGTTGTGACCCTCAACAATCTTTCCGTCGAGGACGATCCCGCCCCCGACCCCGGTACCGAGAGTCACGGCTATTATCGAACTGCATCCGACGCCGCATCCCGCGACGAGCTCGCCGTAGGCGGCGGCGTTCGCGTCGTTTGCGAGCGACACGCCTATATCTCCTCCGATAAGATCCGAGATCATATCGCGCAGCGGCACCTCGGAAAAGCCGAGGTTTTCGGCGTTATGCACGATCCCGCCGCTGACAGATCCGGGAGAACCGACGCCGACCGTCCCAACGTCCGAAAGCGAAATCCCCGCCTCTTCGCAAATGACTCCGCAAAGGTCGGCAATGTCGCGGCATATTTCGGAAGCCGGGCGCGGCAAAGCGGTCGGGATGCTTTTTTTGAGAACGATCTCCGGTTTTTCTCCGGTTAATTCTACAAGTCCGGCCTTGATATTTGTGCCTCCGAGGTCGACCCCGATCGCGAATCTTTTTTTCATGTCTGCCCTCCGTGAAACCGTCTTCAAAAGCGGGCGGCTCTCCGTCTGTCGGCGGAGAGCCGTCGTTTTTTCAGGCAATGTCCCAGAAACGCTTAACGTTTGCGAGACTTGCGGGAATCCCCGCCATGGCGTCCTCGACGCCCTCGTATTCGATAGAAATACAACCTTCGTACCCGGCGTTTTTCAGGATCCTTACGCACTGAGAGACTCCGGCGTCACCGTGCCCAACTATCGTGCCGCGGTTGTAGTTTCCGCCGGCCGTGCAGTACCAGTTGTCACCCGGGAAAATCTCCGTACCCTTTTTGAACAGGCAGTCCTTACAGTGGACGTGATACGCGTACGGAGCGAGCTTTGAGACCGCCTTGTACGGGACGTAATCAATGTCCATGAAATTGCCTATATCCACGAGAAGTCCGAAATTCGGGTGATCGACCGCGTCGACTAGCGACGCGACCCTGTCGGGATCCTGGGAGAACACGCCGTGATTTTCTGTCAGAGTCATGACACCGACGTTCTCGGCGTATTCCGTGATCCTGCGGCACCCTTCTGCAAGACGCGGAAGGTTGTAAGAATATCCGAGACCGCGCTTTCTTCCTCTCGGAAGGTGACCGGCGTCGTGCCTCATCATGCGGCTGCCGAGCAGAGCGGCTTTGTCGACGTTGCGGCAGATGCGTTCGACCTCGCGGTCGAGATCGCCGTCCGAACCGTTTATCAGATCTCCGTCACAGCAGAGGTTGACGACGTCGAGCCCGGCGCTCCTCGCCGCGTCACCTATGCGGCGAAGCTCTTTTTCGTCCGACTCGAAGAGCCACGGGCCGTCAGTGAACTCGATGGCCTCAAAACCCCACTCGGCCGTTTTTGAAATCATGTCGTAAATGCTCATGACGCCGTTGTAGCGCCAGAGACTGTACGTGCTGAGACAGGTCTTCACCACTTTATCTCCACGGACTTGCCGGTCCTTGCCGACTCGTAAACGGCGTCGATTATCTTCATAACTGCAATTCCGTCGTCCGGCGTCGCACGCGGCGGAGCGATGCCCTCTACGGCGTCGATAAATCCCTTGATCTCGGCTTCGAAGAGGCCGTTTTCATCGAGGAAAATGCGCGTTTCGGGCTGAATATTGACAAATCTGTCGCCGTACTGTGTGAATATCTCGACCTCGGGATCGACCGTAGCGCCGGCCTTGGTTCCGAATATCTGGACGTTCGTCGTGTCGTGCTGAATGTTAAGATTGAAGCTTGTTTCAAGCTGAACGGTCAGCCCGTTGTCGAACTTGATGAGCGCCGTCGCGAAGTCCTCTACGTTGTATTCGTCGCCGGGATTGTGCTCCACGTTCCAGATAATTATGCTGTCAGATGCGCGGTCAGGACCGAGATTGTCGTAGATCGATCCGTAAGCGGATACCGGTTTCGGAAGTCCCGAAAGATATCTGACAAGGTCAAGAACGTGAACGCTGAGGTCGACGAGCGGTCCGCCGCCGGAGCGCTTCTTGTCTCCGAACCAGCCGCCGGGGCATCCGCTGCGGCGCAGATATGTCGCCTTTGCGTAATAAATATCGCCGAAATATCCCTGATCAACGTATTTCTTGAGGGCAGCGGCGTCGTTTCCGAAACGACGGCAGAAACCGATGACGAGCAGCTTGCCGGTTTCCTCGGCGACAGCCTTCATTTCCTCGGCTTCCTTCGCGTTCATCGCCATGGGCTTTTCGCATATTACGTTAGCGCCAGAGCGGAGAGCGGCAATGGTCGCGCCTTTGTGAGCCACATTCCACGTGCATACGCTCACGCAGTCGAGGTGCTCCTTCTCGCACATTTCGTTATAATCCGTATATCTGTGCGGAATGCCGTGATAATCGCAGTATTTCTGCAGTTTCGGTTCATTTATGTCGCAGGCAGCGACGACTTCTACCCTGTCGGGAAGGGCCTTGTAGCCCGCCATATGTACCTGGCTGATGCTCCCGGTACCGATAATGCCTACTCTGAGTTTTCTGTTTTCCATATTGTCTCCTTTGGCTGACGCCGTATTTTTTTCGCCGCGTCGGGATTATTTTATCACGGAGCGGCATAGTTGTCAAGTTAAATATACACTTATTTTTCGCGGGTTACGGAAGCGCAACCTGCGGTTGACGTTTGACGTTATCAAGCGTTTTCCAGAAGGTCAAAAAGCTGTGATCTGAGCTCGTTCAGGAGCGTTGTGCTCCCTTTCCGGTACCTTACGAACTTGTTGATATCGGTGGCGAGCTGCTCGGCGTATTCGAGCGCCTTGTCACGCCCGAACTTTGCCTCGACCATTTTGAGAAGCTGAAAATCCTCCACTCCGTCTCTCATGGCTTCAAATCCGAGCGTGCTGACCGGCTCCTTCGTTATCGGGTGCCAGTATATCATTACGCCTTCATCAGTTCCCTCGCCGAACGATTCGGTCTTTCTGTACCCTTTCGTCATATAATCATCCGCCCAGACGTCGGCCGATCTGTTCCAGTAGGTCGCCCGCCAGTAAAGGAAGCCGTCGATGTTCTGTTGATACTGCATCCAGAACAAAAGGCGCTTGTCCGTCCCCGGGGTACAGGGAAGACGGTTAATCGTGTCGGCGGTCGAGCCCGAACATACGTACCAGAAAAGGGTGTCTCCGCGCTCTGCCTTCTGTCTAAGCATGGACTCTTTGATGCTTCCGGTAAACAGCTCGACCTTCGGGCAGTATGCCGTGGTGGCTGCCGACATCCGGTCTATGATGTTCTTTTTCCCGTCGGCGGAAGGAAGATCAACAAGTATTGCGTCCAGGAGATTCGTCGTCGGGAAAACGCATCCCTCGAAATGGGATCTTTTCGCCTCGGCAAATATCTGCTTGAGCTGCCCGTCCTCGTGCGGCTCGTCAAAATAACTGAAATATATCTTGTCGAGCCAGCCGCGTTCCTTCGCGACCTCGTATTTTTTCGCGAGATCTTCGAGGTGCTCCTGTGATTTCCTCCACCAGTCCGGTATGAGTCTCGTATAAACGGAATTATATCTCGGATTGTCGAGATAATACGCGGCATCTTCGCTTAGGAGATCGTCCTCGAGGGGCAGGTAGGAAGGGCAGAATCTGTTTTCAAGCATAAAATCCGCATATTTCCTTATCAGTTCCTCGTTTGCGTATTCCTCTTTCGTCTGCTGCCATCCGAGGGCGGGGGCGCTTTCGGGGCCCTCCGGAACGTTCGGGTTGGCGTCCGCCTTGTCATAATAAAGCCCTATAAGAGTAAGGCACTCGGTTTTTTCGTCGTAATATACGTCGCGGACTCTCACGGAGACGCCCCCGGAAAACAGCGTTTCGCCGTTCCTGCTGACCGTCAGAGTTCCCGTATACGTCCCGGGGACGGTGTCGATATCCGTCTTATAACTCACGTAAAGCGTCCGCGCCGCGCCGGCGGCCACGTCGAAGCTTCCGCCCTGATATTCGTCATCGATCGGCAGGAGGGCGACGGGATAAAATCCCCTCGTATGCTCCAGATTATGGTCCGTACGGGCAAGGTAGGTATATTGAGCGACGTATACCGTGCCGTTCAGCTCGTTACCGTTTCCGTCGCTAAGCGCCGTGACGTCGCATCTGAGTCCCGAAACCGCCTTGTCCGACGTGATTATATACTCAAAGCCCTCGATCTCGTTTTTCGCCATATCGATGCTTATCGAGTCCATCGCGTTCTTTACTGTAATGTTCTCGGTCTTCATTTCGTAAAGCGCCGAGCCGTAGTCGAACCATCCCTCAAGGTTTGCCGGAGAAACGTCCTCTGTCGCGACCGGCTCCGTCGTCACGGCCGGCTCGCCGCCTGTGCCGCAGGCGGCCGCAGCCGCAATAACGAGGACCAAAGACACCAGTAATAATATCCGTTTCATTTTCATAATCTTCCGCATCGGGTCAGTCGGCGTTTTCGAGAAGGTCGAAAAGCCCGGCTCTTACGGAGTTCAGCTTTTCGGTGCTGCCGTCGGTGTATTTGACGAAGGCGTTGTAATCCGTGGCTATCTGTTCGACGTATTCAAGGACCTTTTCGCGGCCGAACTTCGCCTCGCACATTTTCATGAGCTGGAAGTCCTCGACGCCGTCGCGGGTTGCCTCGAATCCGAGCGTCGTGACCGGTTCTTTAGTCACGGGATGCCAGTATATCAGCACACCGTCGTCCGTCACAGGATCGGTCGGTCTCGGGAACGGAGCGGACTCGACATACTTTGACACGTAATCCTCCGCCCAGACGTCCTCCACGCTGTTCCAGAAGGTCGCTCTCCAGTAGAGATAGCCGTCGACGTTCTGCTGATACTGCTGCCAGAAGAGAATGCGCTTGTCCGTCCCCGGCGTGCACGGCAGCATATTTACGGTGTCGTAGGACGCTGTGCCGCAGTTGTACCAAAAGACGGTGTCGCCGCGCTCCGCCTTGAGTTTGAGAATACTGTCCCTGATTGCCCCGTTGAAAAACTCTACTTTCGGGCAATATACGGTCGAAACCGCCGACAGTCGCTCGACAATGTTATTTCCGTTCGACGGGATATCGACATAGAAGGCGTCGAGGAAGTTTGTCGTTTCGCCCCAGACCTTCTTGACCCACGATGCGTTGCTCAGGATCCTGCTCATATGTTCTTGTTCGGTCGGCTCGTCGAACGATCCGAAATAAATCTTGTCTTCCCAGCCGTTTTCATGGGCTATGGCCGACTGATCCTTGAAGCTCTGTTTTTTTTCTGCCTCCGTATACGGCCATGCGGGTCCGGAGACGCCGATCGACGTCACCCTCGGATTGTCCATAAACGCCTTGACTGTGTCGAAGTCCTCGTTCAGAAGCTCGTTTTCAAAGGGGAGCCAGGTCAGGCAGATCCTGTTATCGAGCATAAAGTACGCGTAATCAAGGAGCAGCTGGCGATCCCATGCCCCGCCCTGCTGCTGTCTCCCGAGCCCGGGAGCGCTTTCCGGCCCGGCCGGGACGGCTTCGTTCATGTCTTCCTTGTCGTATCCCAGCCCGACCATTGTCAGACACTCGGTTTTTTCGTCGTAATAGACGTCCCTGACCTTTACCGAAACGTCGCCCGAAAGAATCGGCTCGCCGTCTTTGCTGACCGTCAGTTTTCCGGTATAAGTCCCGGGGACCGTGTCCGCCGTAGTCTTATATTTGACGTAGATAGTGCGGCAGGTGTTGGCGGCGATATCGAAGCTCCCGCCCTGAAATTCGTCGTCCATCGGGAGCATCGCGACGGGATAAAAGCCCCTCGCGTGGGTGGCGTCCGCCTGCTTTACGTAGGTGTACCAGACGACGTTAACCTCGCCGACAAGTTTATTCCCGTTACCGTCGCCGAGCTCGGTCACGTCGCATCTGAGGCCGTCTACGTCCTTGTCGGACGTTATCAGATATTCAAATCCCTCGTACTCGTTTTTCGCCATATCGATGGCTATCGAGCCGGCAGTCCCGGGCGTGAACTTGTCCCGCCTGTAAAGCGCCGAGCCGTAATCGAACCAGCCGCTGATGACGGCAGGCGAGTTGTCCGGCGCCTCTGTCGTGACGTCGCCCGACGACGCGCTGTCGGAGGGTGCTCCGCCGCCGCTGCATGAAGCGAGAACTACGGCGGCGAGCGCCGCGGCGACAAACAGTATACATACAAAAAATTTTGTTTTCATTTTCACGGATTTAATATTCAATCTCATTGATTTGACTCCATAAGGTCAAAAAGTTGTATCCTCAGTCTGTTGAGCAGTTCGGTGTTTCCTTCACTGTATTTGACAAAGGCGTTGATATCCGTCACGAGCTGTTCGGCGTATTCGAGCGCCTTATCGCGGCCGAATTTTGCCTCGACCATACGCAGGAGCTGGAAATCCTCGACGCCGTCCCTCATCGACTCGAAGCCGAGCGTGCTGACCGGCCCTTTCGTTACGGGATGCCAGTATATCATGACGCCCTCGTCGGTGCCGGCTTCTCCCGGCTTCGTCAGCGGCATGGTCTCGAGCTTTGTCGGCATATAAGACGGATCCCAGACGTCCTCCGACCGGTTCCAGAACGTAGCGCGCCAGTAGAGGAATCCGTCAACGTTCTGCTGATACTGCATCCAGAAGAGCAGACGCTTGTCGGTACCCGGAGTACAGGGCAGACGGTTTATTGTATCGTAGGTCGAGCCGGAGCAAACGTACCAGAAGAGCGTGTCGCCGCGCTCGGCCTTGAGCCTGAGCATCGACTCTTTTATGCTCCCCTTGAAGAACTGAATTACCGGACAATATACCGTTGAATAATCGGACATGCGCTCGACTATGTTTCTCCCGCCGGACGGGAGATCCATAAAGAACGCGTCTATGAAGTTGGTGGTCGGGAAGTGCGCGTTTACCCACCAGGTGTTATGTATGATCTCCTGAAGGTGGTTTTCCTCGTGCGGCTCGTCATATCTGCTGAAATAGCACTTATCGACCCATCCGTTTGCACTAGCTATCTCGTACTGTCTGTCGAGGTTGCTGCTTCTTTCGGCCTGAGGGAAGGTCCAGTTGAGAGCCGAGATACCGACGGAGGTCACCCTCGGGTTGTCCATATAGCTCTTAACGAGGTCAAAATCGGTGTTTAGAAGCTCGTCCGGGAACGGAAGCGTCGCAGGTGAGAAGCGGTTATCCAGCAGGAAATAGGCGTATTCAAGCAACAGTTTCCTGCTCCATTCACCGCCTCCCGTCTGACTGCCAAGCGGCGGCGCGCCCTCCGGGCCCTCGTTCTGAGTGTCCTTTTTGTCATATCCGAGACCTATGAGAGAAAGGCATTCCGTCTTTTCTTCGTAATAAACGTCTCTTACTCTGACCGAAACGTCGCCCGAGAGGATCGGCTCGCCGTCTTTGCTGACCGTCAGTTTACCGGTATAAGTCCCGGGAATCGTGTCCGCCGTAGTTCTGTACTGAACGTATAAAGTGCGGCAGGTCCCGGCAGCGATATCAAAGCTCCCGCCCTGATATTCGTCG
>JAGABQ010000053.1:0-8339 GCA_017614495.1 Clostridia bacterium | reverse complement strand
TTTGCTGCCCTGCCGTAGCCGAGCGACAGACGCCTCTGAATAAGCGACGTCGAAATTTTGCCGGATTCCACGGCGAGCTCTATCGCCTGTCTGAGCATGGGATCGGAGCCCTCGCCGTCTTCCTCGACCGGCGCCGCGCCTCCCGCCGCGCCCTTCTTGTTGCCGCATGCGGCGGCGTTGCGCTCGATCGACTCGATGACGGATTCATCGTATTCCGGCTGATCTCCGTTATGCGACTTGATGAAATCAACAATGGACTCTATCTCGCTCTCGACGAACGCGCCCTGGACGCGCCTCGGCTTGGATGATCCCATGGGAGCGTAGAGCATGTCTCCGCGTCCGATGAGCTTTTCGGCGCCTGCCATATCGAGGATAACCCTGGAGTCTGTCTGTGACGAGACCCGGAAAGCGATCTTTGACGGGACGTTTGCCTTGATAAGTCCGGTAACGACGTTGACAGACGGTCTCTGCGTTCCGAGAATCAGGTGAAGACCGGCCGCGCGGCCCTTCTGCGCTATGCGGCAGATGGAATTTTCGACGTCGTCGGGAGCCGTCATCATGAGGTCGGCAAGCTCGTCAATAACTATTACTATCCTCGGCAGGTGCTCGCGCCACGGTTCCGACGCGCTGATCGAGTCGTAGGAACTGATATTCCGAACACCCGCCGCCCCGATGACGGAAGAATATCTGCGCTCCATCTCGGTCACCGCCCACTGGAGCGCGCCGGCCGCCTTTTTCGGGTCGCTCACCACCGGAACGAGCAGATGAGGCAGGCCGCTGTAAACCGAAAATTCAACGAATTTCGGGTCTATCAGTATTATTTTTACGTCCTCCGGCGCAGACTTGTACAAAAGGGAGGTCAGGACTGAGTTTATACACACCGATTTACCGGTGCCGGTCGCGCCGGCGATGAGCAGGTGCGGCATTTTTTCGATGTCGAGGAACACGGGGTCCCCCGCGACGTCCATGCCAAGACCCACCGTGAGACGCGAAGACGCCTTCCTGAAGGTCTCGGTGTCAATAAGTTCGCGCAGATACACCGTCGAGACGGTCTTGTTCGGGACCTCAACGCCGACCGCCGCCTTGCCCGGTATCGGAGCCTCGACCCTGACGCCCGTCGTCGCGAGATTCAGCGCTATATCATCAACGAGATTCGAAATCTGTTTGACCCTGACGCCCTCTTTTGGCGCGAGCTCGTATCTCGTTATCGCGGGCCCGCGCGAAACGTCGACGAGTCGCGTCTCGACCTTGAAGGTGCGGAGAGTTTCGACGAGTTTGTTTGCGTTTGTCGTCAGCTCTTCGCTTATATCCGTGTTTTTGGGAGTGAGATCGTATTTAAGCAGCGAGACGGGCGGGAAAACGTACTCGCGTTTCGGCGCCGGCGCGTCCGGCTCGTCTTCCTCGTCTTTGAGATAGCCGACGCCGGCCTTGCCCTTCATCCGTCCGTTCTTTGCGCTCTCTTTCTCCGCCTGTTCCTTTGCAAAGCGGTTAAGCATATCCGCCTCGGAGGCCGAAATAAGCTGTCCCTCGTCCTCTCCGCTCTTGTCGGAGCCTGCCGCCTTCATGGGCATTTCGGGCTTTTTGCCCGTAGGACGTTTGGGAGCGGATTCCGAAACATCAAAGGGCGGAGGATCGTCATCCTCATCGGCTGAAGGAACGGCGGCCGCGGCCTTGTCCTTCTGCCTGTATTTTTCGAGGATCTCGACGAGGCCGTCTTCTTCGTCTTTTTCGGTCTCGTCATAGCCGTCGTCGTCATCGTAACCCACGTCAACGTCGGTGTTGAACTTCGGACGGCGTCTTGAACTGTTATCATCGTCGCCTGAAACGGTGCCGAACCAGCGGCGGCGCGGTTTTCTCTGCTCCTTCTGAACGCGGTCCTCGGCCTCCCGTACGGGGACGGACTTTTTCTGTTTTTCGAGTTCCTTGCGGTACGCGTCCTCTCCGGAGCCGTCTCTTTCCTCGCGGCGCTTCATAACGGCTTTCTTTATCGAAGCCGAAACGGCGGTCGCCGCCCTCGCGGGCGTGATCCCTACCGATGAGAGTGCGAGAAGCAGAAGCGCAATTATCCCGATGATATTCACAACGACAACGCCGAGCAATTTAATGCAAAGGATACCGAAGCTGCCGCAAAAGACACCGCCTCCGATAAGTTCCTTTCCCTGTTCCCAAAGTTCTTTGATACCGAACTCGGTGATGCCCTTCGTCCACACATGGAGAAGCACGCCGAGCGTCAGGTAAAAGAATCCGAGACAGAGGCAAAGCCCGGCGATCTTCCCTTCCCTCGCGCATTTTCTCCACCTGACGGCGGCGACGATGCAGAGGACCGGAATGGCGAAGCTCGCCGCTCCTCCCATTCCGCGGAAGAACGACGATATCGCCCCTCCGAGCGCTCCCGTGTCAACGTTAACGTACGTTATCGCGGTAAAGAGCGCGAGCGCAAACAAAGCGATCGGCCAAGCGGCGTGATCGGCTGGGCTGCCGGCGTTTGCGCCGCTCTGTTTCGCTTTCACGCTGCTTTCCGCCAGACGTCGGCCCGCCGCGGAGCTTTTTTTCTTATTACTGTTTGACTTTTTACTGTTTGCCATCTCGTTCCCTTAAATATCTATATCGTCTATCGAGAATAAGTCATCCTCACCGGACGACCCCGTCAGAGCCGCCTTCCGCGACTCGACGATGTCTCCGAAGTTTGCCTTCGCGTTCTGATAAAGCACGTTAAGCACCTGGAGGTACTCGCGTATTATCTCCCGCGGAGTGATATGCGTATCGGCGCCTACCCGCGAAGTCATTTCGTTGATGAAGTCTATCTCGTCCTTTTCGGTCACGCGCGGCTCCCATCCGTAATACATGCGGTGAAGCTTTGTCAGCCTGGCCACGAGCGCGAGAAGCTCGTTGCCGGACAGTCTTTTAAGTCTCAGGACGGGACCCATCGTATCGACGAACCCGGCGTCGGCGACGAGACGCCCGTCTGACAGCCGCGAGCGCAGCGCTTCGTAGCTGAACAGCCCCCTCCTCGTATCCTCGAGGAACTGCGGCGTGCCGCCCATGATGACGGCAAGCCCGGGAGCGCGGCCCTGACAGGTGTCGTTGAATATTGAAAGGATCTTTTCGTAGTTGTTTTCCCTGCCGATACGGTTGGTAATTTTATAAAGATTTACGCACTCATCGATAAACACGACGAAACCGGGATATCCTATCTCGCGGAAAAATGCGCACCACAGTTTTATGAAATCATACCAAGAATCGTCGTCTATTATCGACCCCACGCCGAGATCGCCCCGAGCCTCGGTCCTTGTGGTATATTCGCCTCTGAACCAGCGCATACAGCACGATTTCAGGGCGTCATCGCCGCTTTCCGACGCCTCGTAATACCGTCCGGCCACGCAGGCGAGGTCAAATCCGCCCACCGAGCTTTCGATCCTGCCGAGGGTCTCGTAGATCCTCTTTCTGATCTCCCTCGCAAAGAGCTCAGACCCCGGCTCTCCGAAAGATCCGGCCGCCGCGACGTCCGTCCTGACGGACGAGAGCCAGCGGGAGAGTATCACGGGGAGCGCCCCTCCCTCGGGCGACGTCTTTATCGCGAGGTTTTTCATAAGCTCGCGGTATGTGTTAAGCCCGCCGCCCTTACCTCCGCAGAGTTTTCTCTCCGGAGAAAGGTCGCAGTCGCACGTGACATACCCTCTTTCGAGCGCATACCCTCTTACGAGCTGCATGAGGAAAGACTTGCCGCTTCCGTATCTCCCTATGATGAATCTCATGGAAGAGCCGCCTTCGGCGATCACTCCGAGGTCACCGAGAAGCGCGGTCACCTCGGTATCCCGGCCTATCGCGATATACGGCGCGCCGATCCTCGGGACGACGCCGGCCGAAAGAGATCCGAGAAGCGAACTCAATATTCTTTTCGGGATGTTTTTTTCTTCCATCGGTTTATCCTTTATCGGTTTCGGAACGCTCAAGGAGCGCGCGGACCTCGTCAGAGTAGAACGTAACGGCGAATCCCTCCTCGACCGCGTCGACGACGTTGTCGCCGAACTCGTCGAAGAACACTCCGTTCACCCGGTCGGCGAGCGCCTCCGGGAAGGTCCCGAGTCTCCTCGCCTCGGCTGAAAATTCCGAGGGGCCCTCAAGGGCAGCGCGAAGCGCCGAAATATCGTCCTTTCCCGGCCCTTCGGCAGGGATCTCCCGTCGGACAGGCTCGGGTTCCGGCTGTACTTCGGGTTCGTCGTCCGCCGTCAGTATATCCGTGGTCTGCCACGCGGCGCTTTCTATCTCGGCGGCGCGCTCCGCGGAGAGCTCGCTCTCTACGGCATCGTAATATTTTTCGTATTCCGGAACAGGCGCCGCGGACTCTATCCCCGCGGAGTTGGCGGCAAAATAATCGTCCGTGAACTTCTTCAGTTCGGGGGTTATCTGCGAAATGTGATATCTGTTTTTTATCGCGAGCATGGCGCGGACGCGGTTTTCGGCGTATTTTGTAATATCACCGACCGCGTGGCAAAGTTCGGGAGAGCGTATCACCGAGACTGTCTCGGTCTTTATGACCCTTTTGCTTCCGTAAGCGCATACGAGCCCGGAATAGGACGGACGCTCTCCTGTCCTCACGCTTTTCCATGCTCTGTCCGATGCCGAAAAAGGCCTCGTGCCGCTCTCTATCGCTCTTTTTATCGTGTAGGCGACGGCGGTGGGAACGTATTTGCCGAATATCTCCCGGTTCTCGTCGGTCAGCACCCGGCTTTCGGTATACGAATGCGACGACGCCGACGCGACGGCCCTCACTATCGGGTCCGAGGCGGCGTCAAAACCGCCGAGAAGCGTCGCGAGCTCTCCGTCGGAGCGCGCCGAATCGTACAGCGTGAAGCCGTCGACCGGCCTTACGCGGTTTATCAGGCAGTAATCGAGTATCCATCTCGGAAGCTCTTTCCTGACCGTCTCAAACCTCGCCGCGTAATTGCCGTAAATACCGCAAAGATACTTTATGCCCGTCTCCGGCGGGACAAGCTCCGGCAGGTTGACCGTTTCCGCGACGAAAAGAGTGATGTACGAAGCCGTTGTCCGGAGGTATTCCCCGCGTCTGACCGCCCCGCGCCAGAACAGATAATAATCGCTCTGCGCCGCGGTAAGCTGGCTGTAGCCCGGGGAATATGAGAAGAAATCGGCAAAAGGGGCGTCGGAAACGTTCTTTTCGAAAAGTCTCCTCGCGTCGTCACAGAATCTCTCACGAAAAGCGAACTTCGTCGGCCACGGGAGTATTTCAACCCGTTTAATAAACGGATTGTCGGGCGAATAGCTTATCACAGGCGGCTCGCTCGGAGATGAAGCAGCCGCGCCTTCGGTTATGCCGTCCTCGTGGCGCGGAAAGCGCTCGCCGCCGTCATCCGAAAGTTCTCTTCTGATTCTCCTGTCGGCGTCCTTTTCGGCATATTTCAGCTCCGCGCTCCGCATGGCGGCGCGGGCGGCGGCGAGCCGGTCATCCGTTCTTTCCGGAGGAGAATCCGGGATCTTTTCGGATTTGTTTTCGCCGTCCTGACCGAAAGTCAGCTCGACCGTGTCGGTGTCGAAGGAATATCTAGATTTTGACGGCTTTTTTCTTTTAGGGACAAGATCGTCAACGTCCCAGACACCGTCAGCGTCAAACGCCATGATACTCCTCCTTTCAGCACGAAAAATCTTATCATTATATTTTATCACGCATTTTTATTTCTGTCAAGTGCCGGACGTTTAAAAGCGGCGCGGATAACTCCGCGCCGCAGAAAAATCGCATTATTACAGGTCAATTTCGAGAAATACCGCCCCGTCGCGATTGTCAAAGCCGACGGACAGCGAGCCGTCCACGCCATTTATTATCTTGGCGTCGCTTCGCACGGGATACGCGATACGGACTTCTCCGAAGCCGTATCCTGCCGGGAGCGCCGGCACGGCGTAGTCGTCAGATCCGAGCTTCCACACCGCGAGATAGAGCTTATAGCCGCTCTTAAACCCGGCGGAAACGTGCTTTTCCCCGAATTTGGTGAATCCGAACGGGAATACCGGGAGCGCCGTTTTCTTCGCTTCGGCGATTTTTTTATAATACTCCACGCCCTCTCTGACAAGCCCGAGTTTACCTTCATCGAGCTCCGCCAGCCGGCTTGCGAGGTGAATGCGTCCAAGCAGGGCGTTCACCATGTTGATGACAACACATTCACGCGATATATCGGCGTTCCGTCTGCCGGCGGCGACGGGATAGCTCCACACCGCCGCCTGTTCGGGGATAGCCGCCGAAAGGATATTCCCCGCGATATAGGGATATTTGAGATAATCCACCTGATCTGACGTCGAAACGAGCGAGAAGTGCGACAGAGTTTTGCCGTCCATCCTCATTCCTCCTGACGCGCAGGCCTCGAAAATCACGCCGGGATGTCTCTCTCTGACCTCGTTGACCCACGAAAGGAACGCCGCCGTCGCCTGCTCGAGGCCTTCCCCGAGACTGTCTCCGCCGTCGCATCCGACGCCGAGCTCCTCGTTATAGTCGAACTTGATATATTCGGCGCCGTAGTCCTCAGCCATCCTCCGGATCGTCTCCGTGAGATAGTCCCTCACGCGCTGGCTCCTGAAATCAAGGAAATACCTGCCCATAACGTGGATCGGTCTGCCGCCCCGGGTGAGGAAATCGCCGTCCCGTAATAATTCAGCATATCTGTACATTTATTGCCGATTATTTCCGGCTCTATCCACAGGCCGGGCTTCATCCCGAGGGATTTTATGAAATCAAGGGTTTTGCGGAGGCCGGACGGGAATCTCGCGCGGCTCTCCTTCCACTGCCCGACGTAGGGGTAAACCTCGCTCCCCGGCTCCTCATTGTGCCAGCCGCAGTCGATGACGTAATACTCCACGCCGCAGGAGGCGGCGACGGGCGCTGCCGCCCTCGTATTCTCCTCCGTCGGGGAGTCCCACGAAAAGTGCATATACTCGTTATAAATCACCGGCAGATCGCGGTCCGGCCCGGAATATCCCGCCACGTCGCGGCGGTATCCGGTCATTTTCCCCGCGACCCCGTCGAGTGAATCCGACGCGGCGAATGCCGTGCGAACAGTTTCGTACCTTTCTCCCGGGTTGAGAACCTTTCTCCAAGACCCGAAACATTCGCGTGCGCCCCCGGTGTATAGGTATATCCTGCCGCCGTCCTCGCTGATCTCGGAATACCACGAGCTGTTGCTTTCGATCTGGCACATGAAAAAGCGTACCGAAACGGCGTCTTCGATTATCAGCTGCGGGAGGTATTCCTTCGTCGACCAGCCGCCGACGTTCCCTACCGCTATCCTGTTCTGCCCCGTGTTGCCCTTTGTAAAGAGCCCGAGATCGTAAAGCGAAAGCCTCCTCGGCTGGCACTCTCTGTGGTGCCCCTGAGGGAAAGTGTAAAGGAATATATCGTTCTCGTCAGGCGAAGCCCCGCCGATACCGGACAGAAACAGCGACGAGACGTACTCGAGCGCGATCTCCCCGTCCGAGACGTTCGTGACGGCGGTGCTCACGGCGTAGGCGCCGCCGTGATACTCGAAAGTCACTTTCGCCTCGATAAGCTCCGAGCGCGACGTGACGGTCAGCTTGTCTCCGCTCTCCTCGTGCCCGACGTACCTGAGCCGCTGCTCCTCCGACGAGCGTATGACCTTGTTTCCCGAATGGGAGTTCTTATGCTCGCCCTCTATCTGTATCTGTGAAAGCACGCTCCGTTCGCTGTCGTCTGGCAGCTCGCAGCCGTCGACGCCCTTCAGGCAGAGCGTACCGTTGAACGCGCCGAAATTAAGCCCTTTCCAGGAAAAATCCGCCATTTGATTGCCTCCTTGTGTATCATTATTATAACAAAAAATCGCCCTCACAGTCAAGACGGTATAATCCCCATAGAGTAGCTTAAAAAATCAAAAGTTTCAAGACTACACTATGGGGATTCAAATCTAACGTTAACAAGATGAATTCTCGGCTTCCTCCATACGGAGTAAGCCGAGAATGAGTTAATCTCTCCGTTTTTCAAATCGGATAATTTCGAGACGTTGTCAGCGCAGCACAGCGGGCAGATTGTAATCGAGCAGCGCCTTCGAGACGCATTCGCCGAACTTGCGTCCGAGGACGATCATCGAGTACGAGTCGAAATGCCCTGTGCCGGAATCTGGCCGTTCAATGTCTCTGCTCCACGAGATCGTCTCGATGAAGAAGTTCTTTGATGATTTATCAGCGTAACTCTGTTTCGCGGCGTTCATGTCGATAGCCGGCAGGCCCAGATTCTGCCAGAACGACATGATCCCCCCGTCTGCGACGGACATCCCGTTCCCGGGCATATACTCGGCGAGGTCAAGCCTGATCTTTTCGAT
>JAGABQ010000007.1:0-5264 GCA_017614495.1 Clostridia bacterium | reverse complement strand
TCGGAGAGGGCTCCGTAATATCCGAGGAGCTGGTTTCTGTTCATTTTGGCCGCGGGCATGGCCGAGACGGCGTCGGCGCCTATCGAGGCGGCGTGCTTTACGAGCTCTACGGAGTCGCGGGTGCTGCGGGCGCCGGCGTGAATTATGCAGAGCTTGCCGTTTTCCTTGCAGAGACGGCAGGCGAGCTCGGCGATCTGCTTGCGCTCCTCCAGGCGGAGATAATTCGCGTCTCCCGTTCCGCCGCAGACGTAGAGACCGTCCACGCCTTTTTCGAACACGTAGCGGACTACCTTCTCAAACGCTTTGAAATCCACTCCGCCGTCCGGCATGAGGGGTGAGATGATCGGCACGAGTATGCCGTTGAATTTGCTTTTGTCCATTTTTTCGTTCTCCTTTTTTATACCTTTATATCGCGGCGACGCGCATGTCGTCCGGTGTGGTCGACAGCAGCTCACAGCCGTTTTCGGTTATAAGAATGTTGTTTTCGGGTTTGAGCGCCACGCGGGTGTTCTCAAACGGGAATCCGAGGAAGAGATTCGGCTCGAGGGACATCGTCATCCCCGGCTCGAGTATTATGTCGCAGTCCGGCACGATATAGGGCGGCTCGTGGACCGAAAGCCCTATCCCGTGTCCTTCGCAGACGAAGCCGCCCTCGAGCGCGGCGTCGATCTCCTTTTTGTATCCGAGCTTTTCGTAGGTCTCGTACAGCCGGCGGTAGACCTCCGAGCTGCGGAGACCGGGCTTCATGAACCTTATAAGTTCGTGATTGACCTCGCGCGAGACCTCGAAGATCTTTTTCTTCTCCGGCAGGGGCTCGCCGAGCGAGACTATGCGTATCATGTCGGCGTAGTACCCGTATTTCCTGTACCCCGCGTCGATGTAAACGCAGTCGCCTTCCCTGAAACGGTAGTCGCTCGCGACGCCGTCCCAGGCGACGGGGCTCTTGCCGTCGGCGTAAACGTAAATGAACCACGGCGACGAGGCGTATCCGCCTCCCGAGAGCCGCACCATCTCGAGCGCTATCACGTTCGCGATCTCGGCCTCGCTCGCCCCGAGGCGTACGGCGCGTACGCCCGCCTCGACGGCCTCCGAGGTTATCCTGCACGCCTCTCTGACAAACTCGATCTCTCGGGGGGATTTTATCATCCTCACCCTGTCCATGAGCTCGGTGCAGTCGGAGAGCGCGGCTTTGAGACCGTTTTCGAGTTCTTCTATGAATATCTGCGGCAGGCTCGGGCGCCCGTCTGCCGGGCGTTCGATCCCTATCTTAGGATGGGCTCCCAGAGGCGAGAGCACGTCCATAAGGACCTTCATGTTCCCCGCAGGGGTGAGGTCCCTCACCGGGCGGATATCGGATATCGCCGAGGTGGCGAAGCATCCCTGAAGATCGCAGGGGGCGACGAGCGCCGGCTCTATCGCCGGGTCGGCGAAGATGACGACCTGCTGTGTGAAATCGCGGAAGCCGGCGAGCCACGAATCGTGAGTGAACCCCGAGGCGTACTCGAGATTCTCCTGTCTTGCGAGGATCAGGGCGTCGAGCCCTTCGGAGGCCATCGCCTTTCTTATCCTCCCGCGCCTGTCCTCAAATTCCTCCATCGGGAAATGAGGCCCGAATTTCGGCTCTCTCATCTCGGCTCCACCTGACCGCCGCAGGCGACGGAGCGCTCCGCCGCGCATACTATGCGGAAGCTCTCGACGTTGTCCGACGCGGGAGTTTCGAGCGCAGAGCCGCCGCCGAGGGCGTTTACGAAGTTGTCGAGACATCCCGCGAGCTCGACAGGCGACAGCCCGTCGACGGGTATCGGCTCGCCCTTTTCGGCGCCGTCGGCGAAGAAGGTGATCTCATCGTTTTTCATCGTGAGAACTCCCTTTTCACCGCAGAAAGTCCAGTCTCCGTCCCACGTCGTGATCTTTCCGTGCGCCGCCCAGGTCCCCGTGTAGGTGACGAAGAGGCCGCCGTCCATCTCGAGCAGAACGTCGGTCGAGGCGCGTCCCTGAAAACGCTCCAGGGCGTGTGATACGACCTTGCGTATACGTTTTTGCAGACCTTTCCGCTGAAAAAACGGAGCAGGTCGAAGTGGTGTATGCAGACGTCCTGAAGGAGCGGCTGCTCGAGGTCCGCGCGATAGCCGTTCAGGTCGTCCGGCTGGCGGAACTCTATGTGTATCTCGCGCAGATCGCCGACGATCCCGCCGTCGAGCAGGCGTCTGACCGTCCTGTTGTGCGCCCTCCAGCGGTAGTTCTGGTCGACAGCGTAGAGCAGACCGGGATATTTGCGCACGAGCTCCATGGCAAAGTCCGCGTCGTCGTCGTCGACGGCGAGCGGCTTTTCGCTCAGAACGTGCATTCCCTTTTCGAGCGCGAGGCGCGCCGCGTCGGTGTGGAACCGCGTCGGGATTGCTATGACGACAAAATCCGCGTCGGTCTTTTCTATAGCTTCGCGGTAGTCGGGATAGTATCTGACCCCGTCGCCCGCGCCGAGCGACTCGACGGTCTGCCCCTCGGGAAGTATCCCCGATACGGCAGCGAGCCGCAGACGTCCGTCGGCGTTTATCGTCCTTATCCACTGCTTCCCGATAAAGCCGATGCCGAGAAGCAAAACGTTGTATTTTTTCATTTGTCACCTCATTTATTTTCCGCTATTTTCCGAGAGAGCCGCCTCGACCGCCGCCGCGAGTTCGTCTCTGACCTGCAGAAGGAAGCCGCTGTCTCTCGTGAATTTCGAATGTCCCGTCGTTATGCGTTCGACGTATTTCATCGCCTCGCCGCGCCCGAGATATTCGTCGGCGAGCATGATGAGCTGATAGTCCTCAATCCCGTCCCTCATGGCCTCGAGGCCGAGCGTCGGGACCGGCATTTTGGTTTCGGGATGCCAGTACAGGAATATGCCGTTTGCCGTCGGGCCCAGACCCGCGCCGATCGGCGTTATCCTCTTCTCGCCGTAATTTTCTTCCCAGATGTTGTCTTCGTTTGACCACATACAGGTCTGCCACATAAGGAATCCGTCGAGATCGAAGAAATACTCCTGCCAGAAAAGCACGCGCTTCCATGTTCCCGGAATGCTCGGCAGACCGTCTATCATGCTGACCGGCTCGTCCCCGCAGACGTACCACAATATGGTATCCCCGCGTTCCTCTTTGAATTTAACCATAGTCTCGGCGATCTGCCCGGTGAACAGCTGTGCCTTGACGCAGTGGAGCGTCGTATAGGGCGCGAGACGTTCGATTATGTTCTGCCCGTCCTTGCGCATATCACGGATGAGAGCGTTGAAATGCAGCGTCGTCGGGAAATACCGGTTAGTCCGGTTTATCGAGTTGATGATCGTCCGGAGATGCCACTCCTCATGCGGCTCGTCGTACTGTGAGAAACTGATCTTTCCGAGCCAGCCGCGCTCGGCCGCCCTGGCGTACTGCGCCGCCAGATTGTTCTGCTGAAGTTCGTTCAGTCCGACGAGATTGACGCGCGGGTTGTCGAGATATTTTTCGGCTTTTTCATCGAGAAGACCGTTCGCACTGAGCGGAAGATACGTCGGGGTGATGCGGTAGTCGATCAGAAAATCGCAGTATATCTCGGACAGTTCCGGGTATTTATACATATCCGGCGCGCCCTCCGGAAGGGTGTCTCTGTCATAGGTCGGTCCGCAGTAATAATAGTTATTGGGATCGAACTGCGACGCCCAGCCGTATCCGAAGGTATGTATCCCTCTCGTCGCCTCGTCGAAATATATATTCCAGACTCTGACGGAGATATCGCCTTCGAACAGGACGTTTTCACCTTGAACGACGGAGATTTTGCCATTGTATTCGCCCGGCGCGGTGTCGAGCTCCGTGATGAAACGGATGTAAAGCGTCTTTGACCTGCCCGCGATGACGTCAAAGCTCCCACCGACGTAGGGATCGTCCTGATCGAGGAGCGCCGTAGGAACGTACCCTCGCATGCCGAGCGACTTGCCGGCCGACTTTATGTAAGTTTCGTACGCGACGTTGACTGTGCCGTTCAGCGTGTGTCCCGCGCCGTCGGAGAGCGTGCCGAGCTCGCATCTCACCCCCTCGTGGCTGACAGCCGAGGCGAGAATGAGCTGAACTCCCTCCATCTCGTTCTTTGCCATCGAGACGCTTATGCTGCCGGAATCACCGACCTCGAAATCGTCGCGGTGGATGAGGGCGGAGCCGTTCTCGAACCACGCGTAAAGCTTAGAATCGTTTATCTCGCCCCCGTCCTTCCCTCTTATAGGTACCGTCTCGACGGGCTCCGTCACCGGCGCCGCCGTCTCCGTGCCATCCGTCACGGCGGGCTCGCCGCCGTCGGAGCACGAAACGGCGAACGCAATCGCAGTCAGAATTACGAGGCCGAGGAATAATGTCCTGATTTTCACAGATTCGTCATCCCGCTGCAGCCGCCTCGACCGCCGCCGCGAGCTCGTCTCTGACCTGCAGGAGGAAGTCGCTGTCTCTCGTGAACTTGGAATGCCCGGTAGTTATCCGTTCAACGTATTTCATCGCCTCTTCGCGCCCGAGATATTCGTCGGCGAGCATGATGAGCTGATAGTCCTCAATCCCGTCCCTCATGGCCTCGAGCCCGAGCGTCGGGACCGGCTCCTTTGTGTCTGGATGCCAGTACAGGAAAATGCCGTTGCCCGTCGGGCTCAGACCCGCGCCGATCGGCGTTATCCTCTTCTCGCCGTAATTTTCTTCCCAAATGTTGTCGGCGTTCTCCCAGTCGCAGGACTGCCACATGAGGAATCCGTCGAGATTGAAGAAATACTGCTGCCAGAAAAGCACACGCTTTTCCGTCCCCGGGATGCTCGGGAGTCCGTCGATCATGCTGACGGGCTCGTCACCGCAGACGTACCACATTATCTTGTCGCCGCGCTCTTCCTTGAGTTTGAGCATCGACTCGGCGATCTCGCCGGAGAACAGCTGCGCCTTTACGCAATGGAGCGTCGTGTAGGGCGCGAGGCGCTCGATTATGTTCTGCCCGTCCTTGACCATGTTGCAGATTATGGCGTTGAAATGCAGCGTAGTCGGGAAATATCTGTTGTAGTTTGATATCTGGAATAAGATGCTGTCCATGTGCGACTCGTCGTGCGGCTCGTCGTATTCCATGAACGCTATCTTGTGAAGCCAGTTGTTTTTTTCGGCTATTTTATACTGTTCCGCGAGGTCGCCCTGCTGGGTCCCCCAGAGGACGGTGAGACTCACCCTCGGGTTGTCGAGATATTTCGCCGCTTTCTCCTCCGCGAGGCCGAAGGAGCCGAGCGGCAG
>JAGABQ010000052.1:0-9161 GCA_017614495.1 Clostridia bacterium | reverse complement strand
GGTCGGAGACCCATTTCTGGAACTTTCCGACCGCCCTGCCGAGCGCGCCGGCAAGCTCGGGACGCTCCGCCCTGTCGTGTGATTCGGACTTGATGTATCTCATCGCCCTCCACACGCCGAGCTCGTTTTTCACGCAGTTGCCGCCGTCGTCTGTCGGGAGTATGACCATCGTCGCGCGGTCGGGGTCCTCGCCGGAGGCGACCGCCTTTTCCCTTATGTGCTTCGTGACCTCGGATATGTTCGACATCAGCCCCTCGGTGTTTTTGAACACCGCGGAGTTGACCCGCTGGATTATGAATTTTTCTCCCGTCTCCGAGATCACGAGATAAGTCTTGTTTATATGTCCGCTCCCGAAGGGCTCGGCGTATCTCATCCCGTCTATGTCCGGGAACCGGGGAACGACCTCCCCGAGCTCCCTCATGAGCGTTTCGTCACACATTCCGTGTTTCCTGCCTTTTTTCTTTCTGACCGCCGCCGGCTCTCCCCCGCAGCGCTGCCCGAGGGCGGCGACGTGTTTTTTATAAAATTCTTCGTATTTCCCTTCGTCGAGCGCGTCGCGTATCTTCTGCATCAGCTCGTTGTAAAAATACAGGTTGTGAAGTACGCAAAGCCGCATCCCGAGCATCTCGTTCACCTTGAGGAGGTGGCGGATGTACGCCCTCGAATAGCTCCTGCATGCCGGACAGCCGCAGGACTCGGATATCGGGCGCGGGTCCTCTCTGTACGCCTCGTTGAGTATCGTGAGCTTGCCTTCCCAGGTGAAGAGGTTGCCGTGGCGGGCGTTCCTGCTCGGCATCACGCAGTCGAAAAAGTCCACTCCGCGATATACCGCCTCGAGTATGTTGACCGGCGTGCCGACGCCCATGAGATACCTCGGCTTGTCTTTAGGGGCAAAGGGCTCTACCGCCTCGATTATCCCGTACATCTCCTCGGCCGTCTCGCCGACGGCGAGGCCTCCGATCGCGTACCCATCGCACGGGACCTCGGAGATCCTTTTCATGTGATCTATGCGGAGATCGGGGTAGGTGCAGCCCTGATTTATGCCGAATAGCATCTGCGAGCGGTTTATCGTGTCCTCGAGGCCGTTCAGCCGGTCGAGCTCCGCCCTCGAGCGGACGAGCCAGCGATAGGTCCTCTCGCACGATTTCTTCGCGTAGCCGTATTCGGCGGGGTTTTCGACGCATTCGTCAAAGGCCATGGCTATCGTCGAGGCGAGGTTCGACTGTATCCTCATCGACTCCTCGGGGCCCATGAAGATACGCGCGCCGTCGATGTGCGAGCTGAAACTCACGCCCTCCTCGGTAATCTTCCTGAGCTTTGCCAGGGAAAAGACCTGAAATCCCCCCGAGTCGGTCAGCACCGGCCTGTCCCAGTTGAAAAACTTGTGTATCCCGCCGAGCCGCCTTATGAGGTCGTCCCCCGGCCTTATGTGGAGGTGATAGGTGTTCGAGAGCTCGACCTGACAGCCGATCTCCCTGAGGTCGTCCGTCGATACGCCGCCCCTTATCGCGGCGCTCGTCCCGACGTTCATGAACACCGGCGTCTCGACCGTCCCGTGAGGCGTGACGAAGCGTCCGCGCCTCGCTCTCCCCTCGGTCTTTAAGAGGGTGAAGCCGTATTTACTGTCTGTCATCCGAGATCTCTGTGCGCCTTTCTTATCCTGACAACGTCTCTCAGTACGCGGAACGTGTCTCTCACGGGGTTCACCTTGGAGCCCCTCTCTCTGTTGTGTATTATCTTCGCGGGATATTCCCCTACGCGGTAGCCGAGTTTGTCGGCCACTATGAGCATTTCGAGGTCGAAGGCGAAGCCGTCGACGGTGCATCTCGAAAAGACGTCGTTCGCCGCCGCGTTTCCGAGGCATTTGAGCCCGCACTGCGAGTCCGTGTACCTGAACCCCGCGAAGAGGCATATTATCTTGACGAACACCCTCGACATGAGCTTGCGGAGCTTCGTATATCCCGCGTAGCCGTCCTCGGCGATTGCCCTCGAGCCGATCTCAATATCGTTGTCTCCCGCGGCGTCGTATATCCCGACGACGGCGTCGGTGCCGTACGCGAGGTCGCAGTCGGTATAGACTATGCGCTCCCCGCGGCAGAGCGGTATGCCGTATCTTATCGCGCCGCCCTTGCCCTTGTTTTTTTCGTAGCCCTCGGCGCGCACCCCGGGCATGTTCTCCGCCGCGAGTATATCGCGGCACCCGTCGGTGCTGCCGTCGTCAACGAAAACTATCTCCCATTCTCCGTCGTCAAACCGCGCGGAAAGCGCCGCCGTGAGCCGCTTTGCGCAGTCAACGACGAGCTCCGCCTCGTTATACATCGGAATCAGGACTGACAGTTTCATTTTTTCTTCTCTGTTTTTTTATGCGGCGCAACTGCCTTCTTGCCTTCCCCTTTTGAAACGCATAGAGCCGTACTATATCTTGCCTTCCCCTTGAGGGGAAGGTGGGCGGCGGAGCCGCTCGGATGAGGTGGAAAGAAGCGCTTTAAACCCTACGATAATTCCGTGCGCTTCCCAACACCTCATCACCGCCTTCGGCGGAGCTTCTCCTCGAGGAGAAGCCGAGATAGAGCGCGGCTCTGTGCCGCTCAATCGCGGAAAGCCGAGGGTCGGCGTTCGGTTTCAAAAATACTTTCTGTCGAGGGAGCGGAGCTGTATCGCCTCGGCGACGTGTTTCGCGCCGATGAGCTCATGGCCGTCGAGGTCGGCGATCGTCCGCGCAACGCGCAGGATGCGGTCGTGCCCTCTCGCCGACAGCCCCATGCTGTCGAACGCCCCGCGCAGTATGCGCGAGCCGGTGTCGTCGAGGCGGCAGAACTTTCTTATCTGCCCCGAGGTCATCTCGGAGTTCGAATGTATCGGCTCGGGCTCGGAGGCAAAGCGGTCGACGGCGATCTTCCTCGCCTTCTCGACCCTTTCCCGTATCTCCTCCGACGTCTCCGTCCTCGACCTGTCGGAAAGCTCGTCGAAGGTCAGCTGTCCGACCTCGACCTGTATATCTATCCTGTCGAGCAGAGGGCCGCTTATGCGGCGCATGTAGGTCTTGATGTCCTCCGCCTTGCAGGTGCAGCGTTCCGTACCGTAATAGCCGCAGCGGCAGGGGTTCATCGCGGCGACGAGCATGAACGCGCAGGGGAAGGTTATCCTCCCCGACGCCCTCGTTATCGTCACGCGCCTGTCCTCAAGCGGCTGTCTGAGGACCTCGGTCGCCGTCTTGGAGAACTCCGGCAGCTCGTCGAGGAAAAGCACGCCGTTGTGGGCGAGCGATATCTCGCCGGGCTGGGGATACGTGCCGCCTCCCGCGAGCGCGACGGGCGAAAGGGTGTGGTGAGGCGAGCGGAACGGCCGCGCCGTCACGAGCGAAACTCCCTCGGGCAGTATGCCCGCCACGCTGTGGAGCTTCGTAGTTTCTATCGCCTCTTCAAAGGTCAGAGGCGGCATTATCGTCGGCAGGCGCTTCGCGAGCATTGATTTGCCCGTTCCGGGCGGCCCGATGAGCAGGACGTTGTGTCCCCCCGCCGCCGCGATCTCGAGAGCGCGCTTGGCCTTCTGCTGGCCCTTTACGTCGGAAAAATCGAGCGACCCGTGCCTGACTTCGTTTTCAAAGAGAGCGGTGTCGAACGAGACCGGCTCGAGTTTTTTTCCTCCGCAGAAGAAGCCGATGAGCTCCTCCACGTTGCCGATCCCGTATATCTCGGCGCCCGCCGTGACCGACGCCTCCGCGGCGTTGGCCTTCGGTACGAATATCTTCTTTTTGCCGTCCCTGACGGCTGAGAGGCACATACACAGCACGCCGTTCACCGGACGGACCTCCCCGGAAAGGGAAAGCTCGCCGATAAAACAGCAGTCGTCTGTGTCTCCGAAATTTTTGAGCCCCGAGCTGCCGAGGATGCCGATGAACATCGCGAGGTCGTACGACGAGCCCTGCTTTTTCCTGTCCGCCGGGGCGAGATTGACGGTTATCTCGGCGTCGGGAAACTCGAATCCGCAGTTCTCGGTGACGGCTCTTATCCTCTCCTTCGCCTCTTTGACGGCGAGGTCGGGGAGGCCGACCACCTCGAAACGCGCCATCCGCCCGGTGCAGTTGCATTCGACCGTTACGGGAAATCCCTCGACCCCGTTCAGCCCCGCGGAATAAACCGTTTTAAGCATTTCGGGTTTTTACGGCTCTTCGTCGGTTATTCCGACGAGCCCGTCATCCTGCGCCGGAGAATCCGCACCGCCGGATTCCGTTTCGCCGGTATCGGGCAGTTCGTCCTCCGGCTCGTCCGACGCCTCGAGCACGGCGAGGGAGCTGACGCGGCCGTCGCCGGTCTTCATGACCCTGACGCCGGACGCGCTCCGCCCTATGTTCGATATGCCGCTGACGGGTGTGCGTATCATCACGCCCATGTCGGTTATCACGAGGATCTCGTCCGTGTCGGCGACCTCGGCGATGGCGACGACCCTGCCGGTCTTTTCGCCTATCCTGTGGCATCTCATGCCCTTGCCGCCGCGCGCGTGAGCCGCGAATTCTTCAAAGTCCGTGCGCTTGCCGTAGCCGTTTTCGGTGACGGTGAGGAGCGCCTTGCCCTCCCTCACGACGGCAACGCCGACGATCTCGGCCTCGTTTTCGCGCAGACGCATACCGCGGACGCCGGTCGCCGTGCGTCCCATCACGCGGATGGAACCGGCCCTGAAGCGGAGGGCGTAGCCGTCGCTCGTCGCCATGACGAGCTCGTCGTCGTCCTCTGTCAGACCGACGAACACAAGCTCGTCGCCTTCTCTCAGACTGACGGCGCGCTTGCCCGACTTGTTGTTGCGCTCGAAATCCGAGAGCGAGCATCTCTTTATCGTGCCGTTCTTCGTCACCATGGTGAGACTGAGCGTCTCGTCAAAGCCGGGAACGGATATCATCGACGTAATCTTTTCCCCGTCGGTGAGCCCCACGACGTTCGCCGCGTAGCTGCCCTTCGACGTTCTCGTCGCCTCGGGTATGACGTACGCCTTGCAGGAGAACACCTTGCCGAGGTTTGTGAAAAGCATCAGCACGGAATGGGAGTCCACCGCCGCGACCTTGTCGACGACGTCGTCCTCCTTTGTGTGCATGCCGATTATGCCCTTGCCGCCCCTTCTCTGGGCGCGGTAAACGTCGGCCGGAATTCTCTTGATATACCCGTCCTTCGTGAGGGTGACGACCGCCGTGTGGCGCTCTATGAGGTCCTCGTACAGAATTTCCTTTTCGGCGGCCACGATGTCGGTGAGACGCTGATCGGCGTATTTGCGCTTTATCTCGAGCATCTCGTCCTTTATTATCTGCCTGACGCGGCCGGGGTCGCCGAGGATCTCGACGTATTCCTCTATCTGTTCCTTGACCTTTTCAAGCTCGTTCTCGGTTTTTTGTCTTTCAAGCCCCGTGAGCTTGCCGAGGGTCATCTCGACGATCGACTGGGCCTGAATCTCGCTGAGCGAGTATCTCTCGCAGAGCGTCGCCTTCGCCGTGACTATCGAATCCGAGGTCTTCATTATCTCGACGATCTCGTCGATGTGCTCCATCGCGACGATGTAGCCCTCGAGGATGTGCGCGCGGGCGCGCGCCTTTTTGAGATTGTACTCCGTGCGCGCCGTGACGACCTGCTCCTGATGCTCTATATACCTGTCGAGCACCTGCGGGAGGTTGAGGATCTTCGGCTCGCCGTTGACTATGGCGAGCATGTTGACGGAACAGGTGTCCTGAAGACGGGACATCCTGTAAAGCTGGTTCAGTATGACCTCGCCGTTCGCGTCGCGGCGGTAGTCTATGACTATCCTGATACCGCCCTCTTTGTTGGAAAGGTCGCGGATGTCGGTTATGCCATCAATCCTGCGGTTCTTGACGAGGTCGGCTATGTTTTCGATGAGCGCCGACTTTGCGAGCATGTACGGCACATCGGTCACGGTTATCGTGCGCTTTTCCTCGTCGATGGCGGCCGTCGCCCTGACCATTATGCGGCCGCGGCCCGTCGTATAGGCCTCGGCTATGCCGTTTATGCCGTATATCGTCCCCTTGGTCGGGAAGTCCGGACCCTTGATGTATTCCATCAGCTGCGCGACGGTGCAGTCGGGATTCTCCATGCGGAAAATCGTCCCGTCGATGACCTCGCCGAGATTGTGCGGGGGGATGTTCGTCGCCATGCCGACGGCGATGCCGACCGCGCCGTTCACGAGGAGATTCGGGAATCTCGACGGCAGAACGGAGGGCTCGTCGCGGGTGTTGTCGAAGTTCTTGTCCATGCGGACGACCTCTTTGTCGAGGTCGGCCATCATCTCCTCGGCGATCGTCGCGAGGCGCGCCTCGGTATAACGGTATGCGGCGGGCGGGTCCCCGTCGACGGTACCGAAGTTGCCATGCCCCTCGATAAGCGGGTATCTGTACGAAAAGCTCTGCGCCATCCTGACGAGCGAACCGTAAACGGCCGCGTCGCCGTGAGGATGATAGCGTCCGAGGACGTTGCCGACGGTCGTCGCCGCTTTTCTGAACGGGTTGTCGTGGGTAAGATGATCCTCGTACATAGAGTAGAGGATACGTCTCTGACCCGGCTTCATACCGTCGCGCACGTCGGGCAAAGCTCTCGATACTATGACGCTCATCGCGTACTGGATAAAGGAATTAGAAACCTCCTTTTCCATCCCGATATCGACGATCTTCTGTTCCGGAAACTCGTAATCGATTATCTCGTCTTTTCTTGCCATTTCAGTTTATGATCCTTGTTTTCATTCTCAGATGTCTGTATCTGTTTTTTCAAACGCGCCGCCGGACACGCGTATTATCTCGGCGCCCCGGCGTATAAGCTCTCCGAGCGCCTCGTTTTTGCCGACGCCGACGTTTTCACACGACGTCACGAATACCTGCTTGCCGTCAAAAGAGTCGAGCAGGAATCTCCTGCGGTCGTCGTCGAGCGCGATAAGAAGGTCGTCCAGCAGAAACACCGGGCGGTCGCCCGTTTTTTCGTATATTATCTCGCCCTCGGATATCCTCATCGCGAGCGCGAGCGTCCTCTGCTGACCCTGTGAACCGAACTCCCTGCCGTCGCGGCCGTTGAGCTCGAGCGTGAGGTCGTCGCGGTGCACGCCGTAGAGCGTCATTCCGGCCCTGACCTCGGCCTCGGGGTTTTCGCCGAGCTGTTTCAGAAACTCGTCCTTTTCGCGCCCCGCCCGGCATCTCACCCCGGCGCCCTCCTTTCCGTGGGTCATGTCGGAGACCGTTTTGTCCACGGTTTCGGAGAGGTGAACGCAGTATTCGGCTCTCTTTTTCGAGATGAAGGCGGCGTCCTCCGCGAGCAGCTCGTTCCACGGAGCGAGGACAGAGGCGTCCGGCGCCCTGCGGCTCTCCCTCAGCTTTTTCTGGGCTTCCCTCAGCATCGCGTTTCTCTGGTCGAGGACCTTGCCGTAATGCTGAAGCTTTCTGAGATACGCCCCGTCGACAGACGATATCGCCATGTCGAGGAATCTTCTCCGTTCGCCGGGCCCGCCCGTCACGAGCGAGAGGTCTCCCGGCGAAAACAGGACGGCCCTGAATCTTCCGAAAAGCTCCGAAAGTTTCGTTATCCTGACCCCGTTTACGGCGACCGCCCTCTGAACGGCGCCGTTTTCCCTGAGATATCTCACCGAGACGGTGTTTTTTCTGCCGGATATCTCCCATTCGGAGGTCACGTCACAGAAATCCTCGCCGTATTTTATGAGACTCGCGTCGTGTTTCGTCCTGAAAGCCCTTCCCGTGACGGGTAGGTACATCGCCTCGAGCAGATTTGTCTTGCCCTCGGCGTTTTTACCGTGAAAGACCGTCGTACCCGTGCCGAAGCTCAGCTCCGCGCGGTCTATGTTTCTGAAATTTCTGACCGATATTTTTTTTATTATCATCCCTCGGGCTCAGGGGAGTCTCACCGGCAGCACGAGCATAGTGAAATGCCTGTTCTGAGTTTCGTAAAGCGGCTCTATGAGCATACCCATGAGCGGACTCGTGAGCGAGAGCTTGACGTTCTCTGTGTCGGTGTTTTTGATGGCGTCGTAAAGAAGACGGCAGTTGAAACCTATCTCTATCTCGTCGCCGTCGTGTTCCGTCGGGATCTCGTCGTTTATACGTCCGACGGTAGACTGGGAGAACAGAGTCAGCATATCCTGCTTGAAATCGCATATCACGGCCGGCTTTATCTGCCCCTGGATCTTCTCCTCGGTTATGAACATGGCCCTCTCGAGCGACGAGATTATCTCGTTCGAGTTGAGGGTGACGAAGGTCTTGGGCGCTTTCGGCAGAAATCTCTCGTAATCGAGATAATTCGCGTCGATGACCCTCGTAAACACGGTGAAGTTATCAAACATAAAGATAACGTGCTTTATCCCGATGATGACCTTTATCTCCTTATCCGTGTCGTTGAGGAATCTGATGACCTCGGCGACGGACTTTCCGGGGATTATGACGCTGAAATTCAGCTCTTTCTCGCCCGTGCTCGTGAGATTGTTTTTCTCGGAATATATCGCGATCCTGTTTCTGTCGCACGAGACGGCGGCAATCTCTTCTTTATTAACCTTGAAGAAAAGACCGTTGAGCTCCGGCTTTTCGCTGTTTTCGGCTATCGCGAACTGTGTCTTCGAGAACATGTTCTTGAGCGATTTCTGGCTGATCCTGAACGCCCTGTCGCCGACGAAATCGGGGAACAGCGGGAACTTGTCGCCCGGGAGCGCAGAGAGCTCCATCACCGAGCGCCCGCCCGAGATTATGACTCTGAGATTCTTCTCGTTGACGGCTATGGATATCGTCCCCTCGGGCATGGTCTTTATTACCTGCACGAGACGCGGGGCGTTTATAGAGTAGCAGCCCGGCTCGTCGACCCGGCAGCCCATCTCCTTTACAAATCCCTTTTCAAGATCGTACGCCTTGACCTCGCACTTGTCGGTCCCTACGGTATTGAAGAGTATGCCCTCGACGACGTCGATCGTGCCCTTTCTCGAAGCAAAGCCCGAGGCGGGAACTATAGCTCCGAGCAGCGTTTGTTTATCGGCTGAAATTTTCATTGTCTTTTTCCTTTCGGTCTTTCTGTGTCGGGGCTCCGCCCCGCATGGTGAATTGAATATATATTAGTAGTTTTATTATTAGTAGTAGTGTGGAAACTGTGGAAAACGTCGCGTTATTCCGTCGAATGCAG
>JAGABQ010000051.1:0-3293 GCA_017614495.1 Clostridia bacterium | reverse complement strand
ATACTCATTTCGCGTATCCGGCTTATATAATCCAGTGGCTCTCACCCGGAGGGAAATGGCAAACTCTAGAATACTTTTTAATTGATGAAAAAGAAAATACAGTCATTTTCTCCTACGTAATGGCTACGGGTGGATTTTATGAACTGGATGAAGTTGTTTCTTATGATATTTTGCCGAATACCGACCTGAATTCGGTGATTGACGAAAAAGACAAAAACGGCGGAACGCAGTACGCAGAGGGGTTTACCGTCTATTTTCCCGATGATATGGAGGGAGCGAATTACGATCTGTCGTTTCTTGAATATCTGAAATAACCGTTTTATTGCGCACGCCGTCCGGCGGCTGCGCGTTTTTTATTAAAGAAAAGCTCTTGACTTTAGCGTACTAAAGCGGTATAATATGGCATAAAAAGATAAGGAGAAACGTGATGAACACCATTATTTCCGAAGAAGAACACAGAGAGCATATCGAAAATATCGTCAGGGCGCTCGCTGTTCTTAAGGGAGAGGACGAGTTCCGGGCTTTTCTGTCCGATATCTGTACTCCTCAGGAGATACGTTCACTCTCCAACAGAATAATAGCGGCGCAGATGCTTTACGAATCTCACAGCTACAGAGATATAATCGACCGCCTCGGTCTCAGCACGGCGACTGTCGGCCGTGTGAGCCGCTGCGTCAAGGCCGGCGCTGGAGGATATCTCGCGGCCGTCCTTCGACTGAACGGGGACAATCCGGATGAATATAAGTGACGGATTGCTCAGCCGGGGAGAGGCGCTTGCCCTGCGGCTGGGCATGCTTTTTGAATCAGAGGGCTACTCCCGGTACAGAATGAACAAGTTCGAGGACTATGACCTCTACGCGCGGAACAGAGAGTTTCTCGATCCCGGTCAGGTCATAACCTTCACCGACGTGAGCGGCCGGCTCGTAGCCATGAAGCCGGACGTCACGCTTTCGGTAATAAAGGACCTCGGAGACACGGCGCCGGGGGAGGCGCGCCGCGTCAGATACGACGAGAACGTCTTCCGCGAGGACAGGGCGGCGGGATGTTTCCGCGAGATAAAACAGGTCGGCGCCGAATGCTTCGGGGACATAACCGAGGACGACGTTATTTCCGTCATCCGCCTCGCAGGGGAGAGCATGAAACTGATATCCTGCCGCTCGGTCATCGCCGTCTCGAGTCTCGAACTGATCGCGAACGCCGCGCACGCCGCGGGAGTCAGGGAATCGGACCTCGGCAGGGTCATAAAAGCCATGGAAAAGACGGACGTCGGCGCGCTCCGCGGACTTTGCGGAAAAGACCCGTCTCCTCTCACGCGGCTGGCCGGCCTGAGCGGCAGTCCCGGGGACGTCCTGCCGGTTATAAGGGAAATCATTTCGGAATACGGCATTGACGACGGCGGCTTCTGCCGGCTCGTCGAAAAGGCCGGAGACGTTTCGCCCGTACCCGTGTCGGTCGATCTTTCGGTCGTGGGTAACGGCGACTATTACAGCGGGATAGTTTTCCGCGGAATGACCAGGGGCGTGCCCGTACCCTGCCTGCGCGGCGGGAGATACGATCTTCTCATGAACAAGCTCGGAAAGCGCGGCTCGGCCGTCGGCTTCGCCGTATATACCGACACCGTCGAGCGCCCCGTCGAGGGGGAGACGGAGGACAGACCTCTCTGCGTCGCCCTGCCCAAGGGACGTCTCGGAGAAAATGTCAGGGACCTCTTCGTCAAGGCGGGCTTCGACTGCCCTGTCGACGAAAAGAACAGCCGCCGGCTCGTCTTCGACAGCAGCGACGGAAGATTCAGATTTTCGATGGTCAAGCCGTCGGACGTCGCGGTGTACGTTGAACGCGGAGCCGCCGATATAGGCGTCGTCGGCAAGGACGTCCTGCTCGAGCACGACAGCGACGTGCTGGAGCTGCTCGATCTCGGGCTCGGCAAATGCTCCATGGCGGTCGCCGCTCCGAAGGGATTCAGGGACGACGGGTCGGGTAGACTGACCGTCGCTACAAAGTTTTTCAACATAGCAAGGGAATATTACGCGTCAAAGGGCAGAGAGATCGACGCCGTTCAGCTGAACGGCTCAATAGAGCTCGCTCCGCTCCTCGGGCTTTCGGACGTTATCGTGGATATCGTCGAGACAGGGACGACGCTCAGAGAAAACGGGCTCGAGGTCATCGACAGATTCCTTGACGTAAGCGCCCGCCTGATCTGCGGAAAGGGAAGCCGGCTTTTCAGGGGAGACGAGATCGACGCCGTACGCGACGGGCTTGCGGCGGTATGTTCCCGATAACTGCACGGAGAAACAGATGATAAAGACGTTTTATTACGGACGCGACCCCGACGAGGCGGTTTTCGGAAGGGAACAGCCGCTCTCGCGGGACGTATCGGATACCGTAAGGGAAATAATCACCGACGTTGCGCGCAGAGGCGACGACGCACTGCGCGACTATACGGAGAAATTCGACGGCGTGCGGCTTTCCGATATAGAGGTCAGCCGCGAAGAGATGAGCGAGGCGCTCGGGAAAGTTGATTCCGGGCTTCTCGGGGTCTTTCACCGCGCCGCCGAAAATATCACGAGGTTCCACAGCGAACAGGTCAGAAAGGGCTTTGAGCTCAAAGACGGCGGGATCACTCTCGGACAGAAGGTCACGCCGCTTGCGCGCGTAGGGCTCTACGTGCCAGGAGGGACGGCGGCGTACCCCTCGACGGTGCTGATGAACGTCATTCCGGCAAAGATCGCCGGATGCGGCGAGATAATAATCACCACCCCGCCGGGACGCGACGGGAAGGTCAATCCGAACGTGCTCGCCGCCGCTGCCGTTGCGGGAGCCGACAGGATCTTCAAGGCGGGCGGAGCGCAGGCGATCGCCGCGCTCGCCTACGGCACGGAGACCGTTCCCGCCGTTGACAAGATAACCGGCCCGGGCAACGCGTACGTAGCAGAGGCAAAGCGACAGGTCTTCGGTATGGTCTCGATCGACATGATCGCGGGGCCGAGCGAAATACTCGTGATCGCCGACGGCGAAAACGACCCGAAGGTGATAGCCGCTGATCTGCTCTCGCAGGCGGAGCATGACAAAAACGCGATGTCGGTGCTCGTCACGGACTCGGAGGAGCTCGCCGCCCTTGTGACGTGCGAAATAGAAGATGAACTTTCACGGCTTTCAAGAGAAGAGATCGCGCGCGCTTCGATTGATAAAAACGGCAGGATAATAATCGTAAAAGATATGGCAGAGGCCGTAAAGGTCTCCGACAGGATCGCGCCCGAGCATCTCGAGCTCTGCGTGGCGGACCCGTTCGGGCT
>JAGABQ010000050.1:0-5136 GCA_017614495.1 Clostridia bacterium | reverse complement strand
TTGGTTTTCATAAAAACCCCCTTTTCGGACAATAATATTTTAGCACACCTCGGGCGGATGTGTCAAGACAAGGCGATCGGGGCGCGCCCCGCATCCGTCTTTGAGGCGGCCTCTGTATATAAGACGGAAAAGAAGGCCAAAACCGGACAACTTTTGACTTCATTTTTTGAAAGTTGTCATAAATGAGACGAAACAAGTCGCATACAAAGACAAAAAGCCCGCCGGAGGAGGCTCCGGCGGGGGTCGGTTTTATGTTTTCAGACCTTCGGAAGGCGTGCGCGGAACTTTGCGAGCTCGTCGTCCGTCGGGATATAGTCCGTCATCGTTCCGTTGTGGAACTGCTCGTACGCGACGAGATCGAAATATCCCGTCCCGGTGAGGCCGAAGACGATCGTCTTCTCCTCGCCCGTCTCTTTGCATTTCAGCGCCTCGTCGATCGCGACCCTGATCGCGTGCGAGCTCTCGGGAGCGGGAAGGATGCCCTCGACGCGCGCGAACTGCTCCGCCGCCTCGAAAACGTCGGTCTGCTTGACGGACGTCGCCTCCATGTACCCGTCGTCGTAAAGCTGTGACAGGATGGAGCTCATTCCGTGATAGCGGAGACCGCCCGCGTGGTTTGCCGACGGGATGAAGTCGCTGCCGAGGGTGTACATCTTGGCGAGCGGGCACACCATGCCGGTGTCGCAGAAATCGTAGGCGTAAACGCCGCGCGTGAAGCTCGGGCAGGAGGCCGGCTCGACGGCGATTATGCGGTAATCCGCCTCGCCGCGGAGCTTTTCGCCCATGAACGGCGAGATGAGACCGCCGAGGTTAGAGCCGCCGCCGGCGCAGCCGATGATGATGTCGGGCTTAATGCCGTATTTGTCGAGCGCCGCCTTGGTCTCCATGCCGATGACCGACTGATGGAGGAGGACCTGATTGAGCACGCTGCCGAGGACGTAGCGGTATCCCTCGCTCGTGACGGCGACCTCGACCGCCTCGGAAATCGCGCACCCGAGCGAGCCCGTCGTGCCGGGATGCTCGGCGAGGATCTTGCGCCCGACCTGAGTCTCTGTCGACGGGGAGGGCGTCACCGACGCGCCGTAGACCCTCATGACCTCGCGGCGGAAGGGCTTCTGCTCGTACGAGCATTTTACCATGAAGACCTTGCAGTCAAGGCCGAAATAAGAGCACGCCATGGAGAGCGCCGTGCCCCACTGGCCGGCGCCGGTCTCGGTCGTCACGCCCCTGAGCCCCTGCTTCTTCGCGTAATACGCCTGGGCGATGGCGGAATTGAGCTTGTGGCTGCCGCTCGTGTTGTTGCCCTCGAACTTGTAATAGATCTTCGCCGGGGTTTTAAGTTTTTCTTCGAGACAGTACGCTCTTACGAGGGGCGACGGACGGTACATCTTGTAAAAGCTTCTGATCTCCTCGGGGATGGGGATGAAACGGTTGTCGTTGTCGAGCTCCTGGCTGACGAGCTCGGAGCAGAAAACTCCCTCGAGCTCGGCGGCAGTCATGGGCTTGCCCGTTCCGGGATTGAGCAGCGGGGCGGGCTTGGTCTTCATATCCGCGCGGACGTTATACCATGCCTCCGGCATCTCGTTTTCGTTGAGGTAGATTTTGTAGGGAATGTTTTTGTCGGACATTTTCTCATGTCTCCTTTCGAATATTCGGGGCAAAAACAAAAGCCTGCCCCTGGCTCTGATGCCGGGACAGGCGAAATATCTTTCTCCTGCGGTGCCACCCTGCTTGACGGCTTGCCGTCCTCTCGAACGTACTTTCATACGTCTGCGCGTTTACGGAGCGCCGCCCGTCTCGCCTCCGCGCGCCGTCCGTCGCCGCGCTTTTCGGCTTGCCCTCGGAAGTCCATTCGTTCACGTGCCTGACACCGCGATCCCACCGCCCGCGGCTCTCTGAGGAAAGACGTCGAAAACTACTTGCTCTTCTTCATCGGTTTACGGCGAAATTATACCGCTTTACCGCGGTAAAGTAAAGAGACCGAAATGGGAAAAACGTGATTTTTACATTTTGTTCACAAGAGAGGTCATTTCATTATGGCGTGATAGCCGCCGTTATTAGGCAAAGTTTATAATCGAAGCGCAGCCTCCAAGATTGTCGACGCACCAGTCTTTCATATCTTCCGTTGCCGAGAGAAAAATCGGATATTCCGCGTCGGTACATACGAACGTGACGAATCCGGCACGATCGCTTTTGACCATCGTGAAAGTCAGATGTCCTATCTTGAAAGATTCCTCCTCGAACTCATACGATGCGTCCATTTTGTACATATACGATATGATTCTTATGTTCCAGCGCGATTCGTCCTCCCCGTGATAAGTGATATCCACGTAATCATATTCCGGATAATACTCTATCCCGGCGATTTTTTCGGTATCCGAATCAATTTTGATATAAACGGGATACGAGAGTTTGCTTATTGCCCTGTCAAGGTCGTCAATACCGTGTATCCCCGTCTGCATTTCGTCGATATTTTTCAGATATGCTCTTTTGTCGTCGTCGGATTTGTCTGACAGCAAAACAAAATCATCGAGCTCGTTGAAGTTTTTCAAAGCGAGTACGTGAGGCATATCAACATAAGGTCCGCTGCTCCCCGTTTCATCCTTTGATGAAACGATCGTCGAGGCCGATGTCTCGTCCGACGCTGCGGGATTCCCTAATGTTAGATCGACGCCGTACCCTGCGCCTTTGCAAGCCGCAAGAACAAAGATCACCGTAAATATCATTGCAATAATAGCAATTATCCTTTTCATGTTTTTATCTCCTTCGGATTTAGTGATGGTCTTCAAGGTGAGCCCCAATTATGGCTAAACAATAAGAGCAATACAATGTTGTTTCATTATACGTCGAAACATTTACTCTGTATGACATCATGCATGTTCTTGGATTTGTAAAACCATATACACATTTATCGCAATGTGTGTTACTGCAACAACTATGTCCTGGCTCAACTCCGTAGCAATAATGGTCATACGCTCCCAACTGATGAGATAACTCGTGCATTAGCGTAAAAGAATTTTCAATCACTTTTGTTAAGTAAGGCGCTTCAACATAGGTTCCGGTTGTTGCGTCATAAATCGAAGTAATTGAAGGTGTGATGATTACTGAATGACCATATGATGATGAGTTTGATCGCGCATTGTCAGTTAATCTGTGCCCTGTCACATTTTGTTCACAAGAGAGGTCATTTCATTATGGCGTGATAGCCGGAAGCGTCGGCGTATATCCCCGCGACTTTGCTGAGATCTCCAAGGCTTTTCACGAACGAGATGTACCCGATGCTGCCGAGGGGCGCGAAGCCGTCGCCGGTCTTTTCTCCGAGGTGTTCGTATTTCAACCCGGCATATTGATCCTTGTAATACACGTGATCGGAAAGGCCGACCGTCGCCCAGGGGTGATAGAATTCAAGAACTGTCTCGCCGATCGGCTGACCGTTTTTGAAAGAAATAAAGAGCATACATTCCCCTTCCCAACCCTGATTTCCCATTGACGAATAGGAACCGGCCAACGGGATGGCAATTACCTCGTCGGGATGCATTTTGTATATGACGTCCGCCTTGCTGCCGGCCTCAAACACGTCGGATGTCAGCTTGCTGTATGCCGATCTCCCTGCCAGCAGTTCGCTTTTCCAGGGGATAAGGAACAGATCGTTCTTCGCAAAGCTGAGCCGCTTTTCAACGTACTGCTTATACGCCACCGCCGCCTCGCTCAGACTGTATACCGCCGGAACGTACTCGAGCTCTATGCCCGAAACGTCGATCCGATCCTTTTCGGCAATTACGAGACGCCCGTTTTCGCCGAGTTTGCCGATTATTTCAAGCGTGCCGGGGACCGCCGACGACAGACGCGCGGCGACTGGGATGAAAACGTTTCCGTTTTCTTTCGCCCACTCCGCAAATACGCGGCACCGGCTTGCTGACGTTCCGGTATTTATTTTTACGGTCTGGCCGCCGGACACGGTTAATTCGGCATCTTTGTTGACCGTCTAGGAGGTGACGAGCGCGGTGTCGTATCCCGCTTTTTCAGTCTGTATCCCGATGAGCCCGCCGTCGACGCCGAAGAGCAGAAACACAGAATATCCGGTGTACTGCAGAAAATCGGCAAAAATCGGAAGCTCCGTTACGCTGCCGCTTTCGGTCGCCGTCACCTTCGGCTCGTCAAACGGGGACAAATCCGAAAAAACATAATTGTTGAACTTTTCCCATTTCTGAGGATCGGCAAAATCATAATATGAAACGGCGTCCATAGAGCCGACCGCAACGGGTTCGGGCATGTAAATATGATGATTTTCATCGATATACCCGGCATACCCCTGCTCGTTCCAGGTGATCAAATCGACGGGATCCCGGTCCTTGTCCTTTCCGGAATCTGTCGTCTCCCCGGGATTTGCCGAATTTACAGGTTCTGAATTGTCATGGGAAGGCATAACGGTTCCGGCCGCGGGCATACAGGAAGAAATAACAAGTATTACCGCAATCAACAGGACGGTTATCTTAATTGATTTTTTCATAATATTTGGCTCCTTTTATTATTCTGCGGGTAATATCCCCGCGTTCTTTTATTCACGCCTTGGACTCGGCAATAATCCGCATCCCCACACACGGGACAAGCGCAAGCACAAGCAACGTGACGAGTAATCCTAAAATTGTTTTCTTATTCATTTTGATTTTTTCCTTTCTCCGCCGTTCGACGGAATAAATTGATCTGCCTTTAAAAAGCAAATCTCCCGCTTTTTAAAGGGTCCCATATATATAGACGGACGAAAAGGCCAAAATCGGACAAACCTTTTTGAAAGTTGTCATAAATGAGATTAAAGTAGTCACATAGGAGAATAAACTCAGCGCGGCGCGGCTTACGTAGCGTCTTATCTCTTCCTCTTCGCGGCGGCGAGGGCTATGAGCCCAGCCGCGAGGCATATGACGACGAGGACGAGGAGGAGTATTATGATCCCCTTGTCGGAGGGGCGGCGGGTATCGACCCTGACGAGGCCGGTCTGCTCCGCCGTTCCCGTGCCTTGCGACGTATCGCCGGATGAGTCGGTGTCCGTGCCCGGGGTCGCGGGGGAGGCGCTTTCCTCCGTGCCCGCGTCCGTGACGGGGACGGAGGTTTCGCCGAGGGAGTCCCGCGCGGCCGTGC
>JAGABQ010000049.1:0-4139 GCA_017614495.1 Clostridia bacterium | reverse complement strand
CTCTATGCTGCTCGACAACGGAGTCGATCTCCACAGCTACAAGGCGACGGTCGACGATATCATCGGGATCTCGACCTGCGATATGTTTATCCACGTCGGAGGCGAATCCGACGGATGGGTAGACGACGTTCTCGCGGGAGCAAAAAACGGAGATATGGTCGTCATCAACCTCCTCGAAGCGCTCGGAGAAGACGCGAAAGAGGAGGAAATCAAGGAAGGTATGCAGACCGGCGGGGACAACGAAGAAGACGGGGGCGAAGAGGAAGCTGAATACGACGAGCACGTCTGGCTTTCCCTGAAAAACGCCGCGAAATTATGCAGATATATAGCCGAAAAGCTCGGAGAGATCGACGCGGACAACAGGGCCGCGTATGCCGCCAACGCCGACGCGTATATCGAAAAGCTGAACGCGCTCGACGCAAAATATAAAGAAACGGTCGGCAAAGCGAGCCGGAAAGCTCTTTTGTTCGGCGACCGGTTCCCGTTCCGCTACCTTGTCGACGACTACGGGCTCGACTATTACGCCGCCTTCGTCGGATGCTCCGCCGAGAGCGAGGCGAGCTTTGAGACCATCCTGTTCCTCGCGGGAAAGGTCGACGAGCTCGGGCTGAACGCCATCATGAAGATCGAGAGCTCCGACGGAAAGATAGCAAGAACGATAAGGGATACGACGAAAACAAAGGATCAGGAAATCCTGACGCTCGATTCCATGCAGTCAACGACGGCGTCCGACGTAAAAAACGGCGCGTCATATCTCTCGATCATGGAAAAAAATCTCGAAGTCCTGAGGGACGCTTTGAAGTAAGGAGACGCGAAAATGGCTTTGCTCACGTGTCGGGATCTCTCGCTCGGATATGACGGACGCGAAATCGTTTCCGGGCTGAATTTTCAGGTCGAATCCGGCGATTATCTTTGCATTGTCGGCGAAAACGGGTCGGGAAAAAGCACGTTGATGAAAACGATACTCGGCCTGCAGGCGCCCGTCGGCGGTAAGGTAATGACGGGTGACGGCCTCAAGCCGAACGAGATCGGTTATCTCCCGCAGCAGACGGCGATACAGAAGGATTTCCCGGCGTCGGTATGGGAGATCGTCCTTTCGGGGTGCGGAAACAGGACGGGACTGCGTCCTTTCTACAACAGAGAGGAGAAACAGACGGCGAGAGATAACATCGAAAAAATGGGACTGACTCCCCTCGCCAGGCGCTGTTACCGCGAACTGTCGGGCGGTCAGCAGCAGCGCGTTCTGCTCGCAAGAGCGCTCTGCGCCACCCGGAAAATGCTCCTGCTTGACGAGCCGGTCTCGGGACTTGACCCCGTGGTCACGTCGGAAATGTACAGTCTGATCGAATCGCTGAACAAAAACGACGGCATAACGGTCGTCATGATCTCGCACGACGTCGGGGCTGCCCTGAAATACGCCGATCATATCCTGCACATCGGACACGACGTCTTTTTCGGCACAAAAGACGAATACGTTAAAAGCGCGTGCGCGGAGCCGTTCCTGAAAGGCGGTGAGGCAAATGGCTGAGCTGCTTGAAAAACTCGGGCTCTATCTGCAGTATCCGTTCGTCAGGTACGCGCTGATAGTCGGCGTACTGATCGCGCTTTGCTCGTCGCTCCTGGGAGTAACTCTCGTTCTTAAAAGATTTTCTTTCATCGGAGACGGCCTTTCGCACGTCGCCTTCGGTGCCATGGCGATAGCGGCGGTCGCCGGCCTTACCGACGAGATGCCGCTCGTGCTGCTTATAACGGTGGTCAGCGCCGTGCTGCTTCTCCGTACGGGGCAGAACGCCAAAATAAAAGGCGACGCCGCCGTCGCGATGATATCTGTCGGAGCGCTGGCCGTCGGTTATCTCCTGATGAACATTTTCTCGAAATCGAGCAACCTGTCCGGCGACGTCTGCTCAACTCTGTTCGGCTCGACCTCGATACTCACGCTGACAAAGACGGAGGTGTGGGTCTGCGGGCTGCTGTCCGTCCTTGTCGCCGCCGTGTTCATATTCTTCTACAACAAGATTTTTTCCGTGACCTTCGATGAGGATTTTGCCCGCGCGACCGGGACGAAAGCCGGGCTGTACAATCTGATCATCGCGATCGTTGTCGCCGTTATAATCGTGCTCGCCATGAACCTCGTCGGATCGCTTCTGATCTCGGCGCTGGTGATATTCCCGGCCCTGTCGGCGATGCGGGTTTTCAGAAATTTCAAAGCCGTCACCGTCTGTTCCGCCGTTTTCTCGGTCAGCTGCGCCCTGATCGGCATACTGATCTCGATCCTCGCGGGCACTCCGGTCGGCTCCACGATCGTGGCGGTTGACATCGTCGGATTCGTTATATTCTTCATCGCGGGTTCGGTAAAAGGGGGTATTAAGAGATGAAAAAGATACTTTCGGTGATTATTTCCGCGCTTATCTGCTTTGCGCTTTTCGGGTGCGGCGCGCCCTCCGGAGCGGAAAACGGAAACGGCGGCGAAACGCCGGACGACGCGGCGGTTGAAGTCGATCTTACCAAGCTGAGCTCGACGATGGTGTACGCCGAGGTCTATAATATGACGAGCGCGCCCGGAAATTATATGGGAAAGACCGTCAGGATGAGAGGAGCGTTCACCTACGCCGAGGGCGACGGCCGATACTATTTCGCCTGCATCATTTCCGACGCCACGGCCTGCTGTGCTCAGGGCATAGAGTTCGTTCTCAGAGATGAAAGAAAATTTCCCGATGAATATCCCAAAACGGGAGAAGAGATCACCGTGGTGGGCGTTTTCGACACCTATTTCGAAGGGATCTACCAGTATTGCCAGCTGATCGACGCAGTTATGGAATAAAAGCCCGCGCTGCGGCGAAAACAATACAAAAAAACGGAGCGGAGACGCTCCGTTTTTTCGGATTTGTGGTATAATATGAGCCGCGATCCGCCGCTCCGCGGCGGAAAAGAGCCCCGCACCCTACATCACGCGGGGCTTACGAAAGAGGCAAAACGATGGGTCTTATAAGAACGGCGCTGTCCGCCGCGGCGGGCGTCGCGGGCGCGGGGAGCGTAAAGGGATATCTCTCTATCCTCGCGGCGCTGGTACTGCTTGTCCTGTTCTTCGCGTCCGGCAAGTCCGTGCAGAAAAAGACCGGCTCGGGGGCGCTCCCGGCGCTCACATACTCGTGTGTCAGGAGTCTCGTCGGCGCGGTCATCCTGTTCCTCGCCTACTGCCTGATATACCGCCGCCTCCCGACCGTCACCGGATATTCCCTGCTCCTCGCCTCGACGCTCGCAGTCTTTGCCTGCACTTACACGCTGATCGGCTTCCGAATAATGAAATACGGCAGTCTGTCGGTCTATATGGTGTTCCTCATGCTCGGAGGGATGATCATCCCGTATCTTTACGGCGTGATCTTCCTGAAAGAGGCGCTCACACCGTGCAGGATAATCGGCGTCGTGCTCATAATGATCTCCCTGCTCTTCCCACTCGCCGACAAAAGACAGCCCGTCGGGGAAACGAAGGGCGGCAGGGGCGGAAAAGTAATCTTCGCCGTCCTGTGCTTCGCGGTTTTCCTGCTCAACGGAATGGTGTGCATAATCACAAAGACCCACGCCTCGGGCATCCTCGGCTATCCCACATCGGACGATCCGACCTTCGTCATTCTCTGCGCGGCGGCGTGCTGTATAATATCGGGAATTGAGCTGCTCGTTCTCCTCGCCCTGCAAAAGTTGAAAAAACAGCCCGAAAACGGCGGCGCGGATGACAGTCCCGAACCCTTCAGGGTCGGGGCTGCCGTACGCGCGGCGATGCTGTTCATCGTCCTCGCGGCGATATTCGACGGCGGCTCGTTCTTCCTTCAGCAGGTGGGCGCGAAGGAGCTGCCCGCCTCGGTCATGTTCCCGATAATGACGGGCGGCAGCGTCGTGCTGACGGCGCTCGCGGGGTTCCTGCTTTTCAAAGAGCGACCCGGCAAAATGGAGCTCATCGGGCTCATACTGACATTCGCCTCGACTTTTCTGTTTCTTTTCTGAATCCGTCCCCTCCGGGGGCGGATTTTTTATGTGAGGCCTTTTTGCCTCTCCGCGCTTGTGCAATGCCGCGAAATGTGGTATAATATCTCAGATCACCCGAGAACGGAGAACGAAATATGATATGGTTTGAATCGTCTATG
>JAGABQ010000048.1:0-7246 GCA_017614495.1 Clostridia bacterium | reverse complement strand
TGTTTCTTTCTCAACCTCAGCGATTTCCTCTTCCGGGGCTTCCTCTTCAATTCGTTCATCCGCCTCTTCCGCAAAGGCAGCATCAAAGGTCGTATCTGAGAAGAGCTCTCCCTGATAATCCTCCGCCTGAGGGGGGCGATCTCGCTCGACTCCGCCGTCTTGACGCCCGGAGTGAGCCCCGCGTGGACAAAATTTTCCTTGAGCACGTCAAGACAGAAGCCGTCGATGGTCTTTATCGCGGCATAGGAAAGCCGCCGTTTCTGCTCTTTCCAGAATCTCGCTTTCTCTTTGTCAGAGCGGATGCGTTCGTCTATGCTTTTTTCTATCCTTTCGCGCATCTCGGCGGCGGCGGCCACCGTAAAGGTCACGACGAGGAAATCGTCGATCCCATAGCGCTCCTCTCCGATGAGTCTCATTATCCTGCCGACGAGTACGTCGGTCTTTCCGGTCCCCGCAGAGGCCGAGACGAGAATGTCGGGAGCGTTTGACTTTATAGCTTTTTCCTGATCCGAATTGGGTTTTCTGTCACTCATTTTCGTCTCCTCCTTCTCCGTCAGATCCGTCGTCGGTCCCTTTTATCATTTTACTGCGGCAAGCCGCCCTGAAATCACAGAAACCGCAGGCGTTGCCCCCGCTGCCGTCCTTCTCGGGCCGCGCACCGGCTTTGCCCGACAGTATCCCGCCGCATATCCGCTCAACCTGACCCTTCACCGTGCTCCGCACCTTGTCGTAATCACCGCAATACTCGGTGACATCTCCGGTTTTTTTGTTAACTTTGCAGCCGCCGAACTCGGTCAGCTTGAAGCTGTTGCCGGTTTTGCCGGATATCGCGCTTTCGAACCTGTCCCTGATGCCGCCGTCGAAAACGCCTTTGATTTCCAGCTCTTCTTTAAGCGCGTCGTAATACGATTCGCCTTTTTCTGGACTGATTTTTCCCGGCTTGACCCTGTAGTACGTGACGGCCGCCGGCACGGGGTCGAAGCCGTCGCTCTTCGCGTCGGCGTATGCTTTTTCTCCCTCGTCCTCGGTTATCCCGTAAAGATAAAGGAACATCTGGAGCATTTTGCCCTTTTCCAACTCGCTGACCTTAAAATTTTTGCTGGCGGATTTGTAGTCGATGACCCTGAGATATCGTTTGCCGCTTTCCGTGTCGTCGTACGCGTCGATTCGGTCGACTTTGCCTTTCAACGAGACGCCTACGTCTCCGACCTCGGCTACGGGTTTTTCACCTTTAACCGAATACTCGACGTACTTCGGCTCGAAATGCGTCTCTTTCTGACGCTCGTCGAGCGCGGAAAGAACCATCCCGGCGTTCTTTTTCAGTCTCTCGATGTCGTGAATCCTCGCTCTTGAGAGCACGTCGCGAGAGCCGGCCGGCAGTACGTTGTTCAGCAGTTCCTCGATATCCTTCGCGGCGAATTCCTCGAACTCTTCTTCCGTGTGCTCCTTTTCGCGGGAATATTCGCCGCTGAAATATTTTTCGAGCACGTGATGGATAAGAGTCCCGTCGCTCGCGGCTTTCGAAGCGTCTATATCCGGCGGCGAGCTGAGCCCCGCCTCGTTCTTGAATACGTATTTGAGCGGACACGCTACATAGTTATCGAGGGCTGACGGCGAGACGAAAAGTGTCTTTTTGCCGTCGCGCTCGGTCACAAGCCGCTCAGCAACGGCTTCGGAGTCGACCGTGCCGTTCGCGTCGGCGCGCAGCGGAACGTCGGTTGAGGGATCGCTTCCGAGGACCTCGGCAAGCGAGCTCCCCTCGACGGTCCCCCCGAGCAGACGGAGCTTTTCGCGCGCGGAGACGCCGTCCCAGACGAAATCGAGCGCGCCGGGACAGACGTAATGCGGCTTATCTTCTTTCTCATCTTTGCGCTCTTTTTCACCGAGGAAAAGCCACCGCGCCGTCTCGAACTGCTCGGAAGGAACGAGCTTTTCTCCGCTCGGACTGTACTCGGAACACGAAAGGATCAGATCCTTCGACGGTATGCAGAGGGCGAGATAGAAATCGAGATTGTCAAGATAATATTTTTCCTTCGGCGGCGTTCCGATCTCTATGCCGCCTTTTTCTCGTATCCTGTCCCTTTCGTCGTCGGTCAGGAGCCCGTTTGAAGGCGAAGCGGGCGGGAGGGAGCCGTAATTGCACCCGACGATGATCGCCCGCGGGGTGTGCGGAGTATGAGCGCCGAAGACCGCGACCGTGACCTCGTCGCTCATTTCGGGCACAGAGCCGGCCGAGGCGCCCGACACGGCGACCTCAAAGGCCTCCGTGAATACGTCGGCAAGCCCGAAGCCCGAGCCGGATCTTACGTCCCCCGCCGTTTTGCTTATCGAATCGAGCACGGAGCACAGGACGTTCCATATACGGATGTCCTCCGCCGGGGCGCCTGCTTTTTCATTCAGCCCGGCGTCCGCCCCGAACGAAACGTGAAGCATTTCGTACAGCGCGAGGCACGCGTCCTTCAGCGTGCCTCCGCGCGAAATGTCGGAGCAGTATCTGTCAAGCCCCGTAAATATTCGGTTTCTTGATTTGTTTATTCTCCCGAGGGCATCGGAAAGCCTTGCCCGCGTCTTTTCGTTCGGTTCCATCTCGCCGAACCCGGCGGGGCTCATTTCCCATTTCCTGCCCCACTCGGCGGGGCCTTTTATATCCCAGAGATTTACGTAATTTTCGAGCTCATAAACGTCGTCCGCGCTTATCCCGGTAAGCCCGGTCTTTACGAACGTGAGAACGTCCTCTTTGCGCCAGCGGTATTTCGCGACGGCGAGCGCAGAGGTCACGAAACGGAAGATCCTCGTTTCGCGCAGCTCGCGTCTGCACGAAACGTGGTTCGGTATCCCGTGCCTGCCGAGCGTCACGGAGACGAGCGCCGCGGTCTCGGCGCTGCCGGCGATCACCGTGAAATCGGAGCACTTCGCCTTTTCTTCCTCCCGTGAGTTCTCCGCGCCGTCTGCGGTCGAAGTTAAATCCGGACGTTTTTTCTTATCTCCTTTTACCGCGCGGATGATCTCGCAGGCGGCGAACTCCGCCTCCGAGTAAAGATTCGGGAGCCTGAAAAACCTCACTCCGTCGGAGACCGACGTCCCGCCGTCCGCCTCGGACATGAACCTCGTCTTGAGGTAGTATATTCCGGGGCTGCACTCCTCCTTCTCCGGGATTTTGCCCTCTCTCACCGTGATAACGGGAGTTATACCGAGATCGGCCGCGAGCGAGAGCAATTTTTTCTCCGTCGAAGGCGAACGCGGGTCGTCCCCGTTCACCGTACCGAAAATGTATTCTCTCCCTTCCTCGCAGCAAAGCGAGACCTTGAGAGAACTCCCGCGGCACATTATTTCGCGTATAACGTCGAGCTCCGGCTTCGAAAGTCTCACAAAACCGTCCATATAGACGGAAACCCCGTCAAGGAACCCGGGATGCTCACCGACCGACGCCGCGAATCTCGCCACCCCGTCGGACGGGTCGGAGATGCCCGCCTCCCCGAGACGGCGGTTGTACGCAGTGAAAATGACGGCGATGCTGCGGAGTTTTTCCCCGAGACCTCCGTCTCCGGGATCGGCGCATTTCGCGAGATCCTCCGGTCCGACCCCTTCCCTTTTCATTTCGTCGATGAGATCGCCGATGACCGGCACGAACCTGTCGGCCCTGTTCACGACGGACGAAAAGCATCCGGGCATTTCGGGGCCGAGCTCGCGGAAGGCCCTCCAAATATGGAGCCGCCTTTCCGTCTTCGGCATCCCTATCCCGGCGGCGCCGCCGTATTTAATGAAAAAGGAGTTCGCGAGACGGGTAAAGCTCAGTATTTCTAGTCGCTGTCTCGGGACGCCCCTTTTCTGACATTCGTAGCTGATCGTCCGCTCGGCCGTCGCCGAGGTCTGGTCGGGCACGAGAAAGATCACTCTCCGCCCCGCGGCGAGGTCGCTCATCACGCCGGAGACCATTTCGGCGGTCTTGCCGACGCCAGACGGCCCCTTCAGTACTTCAAATCTGCATTTTTCACTCATTGTCGTCCCCCTCCGGCGGATAGCAAAGATCAAACAGCTCGGCAAGGCGTTTTTCGTTTCCCGTCAAAAACAGATACCCGAACAGCGCCTCCATTCCCGTGGCGCGCCGGTAGTCGACGGCGCTCGACGAGTGAGGCACGGAGCCGGTGTGCGCGTTCCTCCCGCGGCGGAAGATCGCCGATTCCTCCTCGTCGAGAAGGGGGAGCAGCCTCTCAACGGCCGCGCTCTGCGCCGATGCGCGCACAAAATCGAGAGCCATCCTGTTCAGACGGCCGACGTCCCTTATACCCGTGCTTATAAGTCTCCTTCGCACCATGACCTCGATCACCGAATCTCCGAGATACGCGAGCGCGAGGCCCCCCGCGTCTGCGGGGTTAAACTGATTTTTATCGTTGTTTTCCATGCTTTCTCCGCAAGGCTGATCATTCCCGTTTATTATACCATCCCCGTCACGCTATGTCAATTCAAAAAGCGGGCCCGCCTCCGTTTCGGAGGCGGGCCCGTGGGATTTATGCGATAAAAAACCGGCGGATATCCCGCCGGTCAAAGTTATTTACGCCTTTTTTCATACCGGCTCCCCGAAGGTGTCGGGGCGGGCCGGGTCGAATATCTCGTTCGCCCACATGAGCGTGACGAGATCTTCTGTTTCAGAAAGGTTCGTTATGCTGTGGGTATATCCCGGGAGCATGTGCACGGCGCGGATACGGTCGCCCGAAACCTCGAACTCCATGACCTCGTCGGATCCGATCTTTCTTTCGCGTATGAGCCCGCGCCCCGATACGACGATGAAGAACTCCCACTTTCCGTTATGCCAGTGCTGTCCCTTTGTGATCCCCGGCTTTGAGATATTCACCGAAAACTGCCCGTGATCGGACGTCTTGAGAAGCTCGGTGAAGCTCCCCCTGCCGTCCACGTTCATTTTCAGATCAAAAGCGACCCGTTCCTCCGGAAGATACGAAAGATACATGGAATAGAGCTTTTTTTCAAAGCTGCCGGAGGGGATCGGCGGCATAAGCAGCGTGTCGGGCTGAGCGCGGAACGAGCGCAGCAGCTCGACAATCCTGCCGAGCGTCGCCCTGTGAGTGACGGGAACGTAACAGAATCTCCCGCTGCCGTCCGGACGCGGGGTCAGGCCGTCGTAAACGCGGCCGCAGACCGTCTCCCCCGGCGCGGGATACTCCGCTCTGTGAGGGCGCCCCTCGAGCGCGTCTAACATCTCCTCGACAAGGTCGTCGATGAAAAGCAGTTCGAGCTCGACCGACGGGTCGTTTACCGTGATCGGCAGGTCGCGCGCGATATTGTGACAGAAAGTCGCGACCGCGCTGTTGTAATTCGGCCGGACCCATTTCCCCGCGAGATTCGGGAAGCGGTACACAAGCACCTCGGCCCCCGTCTCCTCGGAATACCTGAAAAAGAGATCTTCTCCGTCGCGCTTTGAAAGCCCGTATTCCGAAGTTCCGAACCGCCCCGCGAGCGTCGCCTGAAGGGACGAGCTGAGCATGACGGGACATCCGTTCCCGCGCTTTTTCAAGGTCTCGAGAAGGGTCGAGGCAAATCCGCAGTTTCCCTCGCGGAACTCCTTCGGATCCTTCGGGCGGTTCACCCCGGCGAGATTGAAAACGAAGCCGCAGTCGGAGCAGTACTCGTCGAGCTGCTCCGGCGTCGAGCCGACGTCATATTCGTATATTTTGTCTATTTTCAGGCCCGGGCGCGTGCGGTTTTTGCCGTCGCGGACGTTTTTGAGGTTCTCGACGAGATTGCGCCCGACAAATCCCGCCGACCCCGTGACAAGGACGTTCATAGTCTCAGACGTCTTTTCGCCACACCATACGGTTGACGACGCCGACGTAACTCTGAATGATCCTGACGACTTTGTCGGAAACGTTGACGTCGGTATAGTCCGGCACAGGCACGGACCCGCCGCCGCGTTCGTTCTTCACCATTTCAACGGCGGTGTCGACCGCCTGGAGCAGACCCTTTGTGTCGATGCCCGAAAGGATGAAGCAGCCCTTGTCGAGCGCCTCCGGACGCTCGGTCGACGTGCGGATGCAGACGGCCGGGAAAGGATGGCCCGTGCTCGTGAAGAAACTGCTCTCCTCGGGGAGCGTACCGCTGTCGGATACGACGCAGAAGGCGTTCATCTGCAGACAGTTGTAATCGTGGAATCCGAGCGGCTCGTGGCGTATCACCCGCCCGTCGAGCTCAAATCCCGACGCCTCGAGGCGCTTGCGCGAACGGGGATGGCAGGAGTACAGCACCGGCATATCGTATTTTTCAGCCATGCTGTTTATCGCTGTGAAAAGACTCGTGAAGTTCTTTTCGGTGTCGATGTTCTCCTCGCGGTGAGCCGAGAGAAGGATATATTTCCCCTTTTCGAGGCCGAGCCGCGCGTGTACGTCCGAGGCCGTTATCATCGGCAGGTTTTCGGTCAGAACCTCGGCCATCGGGGAGCCCGTCACGTATGTGCGCTCTTTCGGCAGTCCGCACTCGGCGAGATACCGGCGCGCGTGCTCGGAATACGCCAGGTTGACGTCGGAAATAATATCGACTATCCTGCGGTTGGTCTCCTCGGGAAGGCACTCGTCCTTGCAGCGGTTTCCCGCCTCCATGTGGAATATCGGGACGTGAAGCCGCTTTGCCCCTATGACCGACAGACACGAGTTCGTGTCCCCGAGAACGAGCACGGCGTCGGGCTTCATGGACTCCATCGCCTTATAGCTGCCGGAGATTATGTTGCCCATCGTTTCGCCGAGATCGGCGCCGACGGCGTCCAGATAAAGATCCGGGGCGTCGAGCCCGAGATCCTTAAAAAATATCCCGTTCAGCGTGTAGTCGTAGTTCTGCCCGGTGTGGACAAGCACCGTGTCGAAATATCGGCGGCATTTTTTTATGACAGCCGACAGCCGGATGATCTCCGGACGGGTGCCGACTATTATCATAAGTCTGATTTTACCGTTTTCTTTCCACTTCGGATATTCCATAGCGTTTTCTCCAGTCGCGTGGTTTTTAACTGTTGTGTCTGATTCCGTCAAGTTCTTCCCTTACGTAGTCCGTCGTCAGGATCTTTTTAACTACCCCGTCGACGTCGAGGCGCGCCGTGTTGTGGCTCGTATAGCTTTCCTCGGCCTGAGTCTCGACCTTGCCCTCGACGAAAAACTTGTCGTAGTTCAGGTCGCGGTTGTCTGCCGCCACCCTGAAATAGTTTCCCATATCCTCTGCGCGAAGGCGTTCCTCGCTCGTCATGAGG
>JAGABQ010000001.1:0-2838 GCA_017614495.1 Clostridia bacterium | reverse complement strand
GCGACGGTGTGCTCGGCGGCGACAGCGGGTTTACGCTCGTTGACTGTATCGGCAAATATCCGGCGCCGGGAGGAGTTTTCCCGTCTCAGAAAGCGCCGGTCGGATGGCCCATGACTCACGTGAATTCGATGTTCGCTTTTCTGTCGAGGGCGGTGGGACTGAATTCCGAATACGTCTGCGCCGATTTTTCGGACGGCGCCTACGTTCAATCCGTTATTGAGAAAGCTTATGAGTCGGATTCAAAAGGATCCGCGAGGCTGATGTTATGATTGTTTTAGGTCTGACCGGGAGCTCCGGCTCCGGAAAAGGATATATTTCCGATCTTTTTGCAAAGCACGGATATTCCTGTCTTGACACCGACGCGGTGTGCCACGAGCTTTACGGTTCCGGCACGGAGTGTACCGCCGAGATGGCGGAGAAGATAGGAAGTGAAATCTTATCGCAAGACGGGTCGGTCGACAGGAAAAAGCTCGGTTCGCTCGCGTTTTCATCGGACGAGGTCTACCGGCTGATGAACGAAATTGCGCATAAACACGTCAGGATACGTACGCTCAAGTGGATAGAGGAAATGAAGAAATCCGGAGTTTCCGTCGCCGTTATCGACGCTCCGCTCCTTTTTGAGGCGGGTTTTGACCGGATATGCGACATCAACGTCGCCGTAACGTGCGACAACGCGACAAAGGTCAGGAGACTGAGACGCCGGGACGGAATATCCGACGACGCGATCGCAAGCCGCCTCGGGAAGCAGAAACCAGATCCGTGGTACGTCATGCAGGCGGATTACGTTATAGACAATTCGGCGTCATCCGAGGATTCACTGAGCGAAAGGGTCGGCGTTTTCTGCGAAATGCTCGACGAGATTTCTCATCTCAGCGTAAAAATCAGACCCCGAAGCGGAAGACGCAGATAAGAAAAAACAACCGAAAGGACAAAATAAATGGACGCAAAGGAACTCAAAGAAGCGCTGCAGTATAAAAACAGGAGCGCCTACGAATCTATAACGGAAGACGAGCTCGAGAGGTCGTTCGCATACGCCGAGTCTTACAAAATGTTTCTCGACAACGCAAAGACGGAGCGTGACGCGGTAAAATACGGCATCGCGCTCGCCGAGAGGCGCGGATTTACGGAATATCGCCTCGGAGACACACTCGAGGTCGGCGGAAGATACTACTACAACAACCGCGGCAAGGCCCTGTTCCTTATCAAAATGGGCACGGAACCGCTCGAAAACGGCGTCTATATAATGGCCGCTCACGTCGATTCTCCGAGGATCGACCTGAAACAGAACCCTGTCTATGAAGACAGCGGGCTCGGAATGCTCAAAACGCATTATTACGGCGGGATAAAGAAATATCAGTGGACGACGATACCGCTCGCCATCCACGGGGTGGTCGTCAGGAGCGACGGCTCAACCGTCGACGTCTGCATAGGTGAAGAGGACGAGGACCCGATATTCTACATAACGGATATTCTCCCGCATCTCGCAAAAGACCAGATGACAAAAACCCTCGCCGAGGCCATTCCCGGGGAGGGGCTCAACATAATTCTCGGCACGGAGCCGTACCGCGACGAAGAGACAGACGGCGCGATAAAACTCAATCTTCTGCGCATTCTCAACGAGAAATACGACATAACCGAGGAGGATCTCATAACCGCGGAGCTCACCGCCGTTCCCGCCTACAAAGCGCGCGATATCGGTCTTGACCGTTCGCTTATCGCCGGATACGGACACGACGACAAATCCTGCGCATATCCCGAGATGACGGCGACCTTCGATTCTCAGGACGAGCGCAAGACTGTCATCTGCGTTTTCGCCGACAAGGAAGAGACGGGTTCGGAGGGCGTCAGCGGAATGCAGAGCGAGATATTTATCGACATTCTCGGCGAGATCTGCGATTCGAGAGGCGCGAATATCAGAGTTGTCAAGGCAAATTCAAAATGCCTTTCCGCGGACGTAAACGCGGCTTTCGACCCCAATTTTGCCGGAGCGTATGAAAAGGCCAACGCCTGCTTCGCAAACTGCGGCGTGGTTATTTCCAAGTTTACGGGAGCCCGCGGAAAGTCCGGAACGTCGGACGCGTCCTCGGAGTTTGCCGCATACGTGAGAAACATACTGAATGAAAACGGCGTCGTCTGGCAGATGGCGGAGCTCGGCAAGGTCGATCAGGGCGGCGGCGGTACCGTGGCGAAATATATAGCGAAAGAGAACATCGATACGATCGACATCGGAGTGCCGGTCTTGTCGATGCACGCCCCGTACGAGGCCATTTCAAAACTCGACCTTTACATGACCTACAAGGCGTGTCTCGCCTTTATCAGCTGATATGACTGACAAGGTCGGGGAGATATGCGTCAGGTACGACGCGCTGACTGACAGTCTTTCGTCCCCCGGCGTTGTATCCGATCCCGAAAAGATCGCCTCGGTGATGCGGGAACTGCGAAAGCTCCGCCCGGTGGTCGAGGCGTACCGCGAGGTCGAACGTCTGAAAAAAGAGCTCCTTCAGCTCGAATCGATATCGTCGGGAGATCCCGACGCCGAAATCAGGGAAATGGCGTTTTCCGAGATCGGCGGAACGAAAGACATGCTCCTTTCCGCCGAAGAAAAACTGCGGACGGCTCTTCTTCCGAAAGATCCCGATGACGACCGGAACGTCGTCGTTGAAATCAGAGCGGGAGCCGGAGGAGAGGAAGCGGCGCTCTTTGCGGGTGAACTCTACCGTATGTACTGTATGTACGCGGCAATCCGCGGGTTTTCCGTCGGAAAGATCGGATCCACGGATACCGAGCTCGGCGGATACAGGGAGATTTCCTTTACAGTCGAGGGCGAGGGCGCATATT
>JAGABQ010000047.1:0-12335 GCA_017614495.1 Clostridia bacterium | reverse complement strand
CGCGGCGTGGAACATCTCGGCTCCCGGGAGATTGGTCAGGATTATTCCGAAAGCGATCGGGAGAAGAAGCAGCGGCTCGTATTTTCTGCCTATCGCGAGATAGAGCAGGAAAAATCCGATCGCTATCATGATGAGGTTCTTCCATCCGCCGTCGGTAGTCACGAATTTATAAAAACCCGTGTTTTGCAGGAGTTCAAGAATATCGTTCATATCACTTTATGACGCAGAGGACGTCGCCCGCGGCGACCGCGGCACCCTTTGATACCTTATAACTCACGACTCCGTTAGATGGAGAAACGATCTCGTTTTCCATTTTCATCGATTCGAGGACGAGGAGGACGTCGCCCGCCTTGACGGACACGCCTTCGCCCCGGCTGATCCTGAGGACTGTGCCCGGTATCGGGGCTTTCACGGCGTTTCCGCCGTCCTGCTGCGATGATTTATCTTCGGCGGGACTGACGGACGGCGAGGAGTGTGCCGCTTCCGAGGCGTCGATCTCTTCTATTTCAACTTCATATTCTGTTCCGTTTATCACGATTTTGTACTTTTTCATGGTGTCCCCCGTTTCAGATTTTTTTGATTGATACTATCCTTATTGCCGAAACGTCGCTGCCGAGCTGTTCGGCTATCGCGGCTGATATAAGCGCGACGAGCGTCCCGTGGTCGATATCAGGAGCGTCCCTGCCCGGTATCCCCGGTGAGGGCGGCAAAACGTCTTTCCGTGCGGTGCGTCTTTTTTCAAAAGCCGAGATGATAACGTGCAGCAGTTTTATGACGCCTATCAGGATGACAAGGCTCACGGCGACCGTGCCGAGTCCCAGCAGAACGGTCAGAACTATCTTATACATAACGCCTCCGTAAAAACGTTTTTTGTGAAAAAAACACATTCTTCACATTTTACATTATACCACCGCAGCGAAAGTTTGTCAAGATTTACCGTTGATTTATTTCGGATATTATGGTAAAATAAACTGGTTATGTACGTAAAAAATGCGCCGGCGGACGGCGCGGAACGGATGATTTGAAATGAACGTCAATTTGTTCAGCCCATACGTGAGGGCCGCGAGGAGCGGCGAGATAAGATCCACCCCGGATGGTACCGTCGGTCTCGACTATGTCATAGCGATCTGTGACGGAGACGATTTTTCTCTGCTTTACGACGGGCAGTACTATCTCATAGCAAAACACGATATAGTTTTCCTGAGGCCGGGCGTGGTCTGCGGATTCGACGAGGGCTTTTCGGGAAGGATAATCCATTTTGACATAGCGTTTGAGGACGACAGTCTCGACGGATACGTTTGCTACAAAAAGCCGTCGGAGATCAACGAAAGCGACCGCTCTTTCATAAGAAAGGACGTGTTTGCCGGTTCAGATCACGAGGGGCCTCTCGTCAGGATAAGCAACAAGCGGGAGTTTTCAAGGACTGTCAACAGGGTCATCGAGACGTTTTCGTCGATGCCGCGGCTTTTCGAGCTCAGTCTCAAGGCGGATATGCTCCGGTTGCTGTCTATGATCATCTCGGAGAATTTTCAGGATTATATGAAGAAAAACTCCGGACGGCCGGACTTTGACGTCGGCAAGGTCAAGAGATACATAGACGAGAACACCGACACCGACATTTCGCTCGGGCTCCTTGAGGACAGTTTCGGATTCAGCAGATTCCATATTCTGAGGGAGTTTGAAGCCGAATACGGGATAACTCCGATAAAATATCTGTCAAGACGCCGTATGCTGCGCGCCGCTTCTCTACTTGAAGAGCACAGCGTTGCCGAGACCGCGGCGGAGATGGGTTACTCGTACGTTCCGAGCTTTTCAAACGCTTTTAAAGGGACCTTCGGAGTGACGCCCGAAGAGTGGAAAAAACAAAACGAAGAGAGCTGATTAAATGGCTCTGATCATAAAAAGAGTCGCTGTTGCCGTCTCGACGAACGATCTGATTAAACGCGCGGTCGAAAAAGACGGCGATATCTCGAAACTTATAATCGCCGACAGACAGACCGGCGGGAGAGGCAGACGCGGGAACTCTTTTTTCTCCCCGAAGGGAGGCACTTATTTCTCGTTTGCCGTCCCGTATCCCGAAAACGATCCCACGCTGACGGCAGCGGCAGGCGTCGCGGCGTGCCGCGTGCTCAGGTCGCGCGGAATAAGCGCGGGAATAAAATGGGTCAACGACATATACGTTGACGGCAGAAAAGCCGGCGGGATCCTCTGCGAGAAGGCGACGGGGCCGGACGGCGCCGTTTACGCCGTGATCGGTATAGGTCTTAACACCGGCAAGGCGCGTTTCCCCTCGGAGCTGACGGATGTTGCCTGCTCGATCGACGCATATATGCCGCCCGCTTCGCTGGCCTCCGCGATTTCGGACGAGTTTTTTGAGATCCGCCGTTACGGGCTCGATATCGGGGAATACGAAGCGCTTTCCGTTCTCATCGGGCGGGACGTCAGGTGGACCGAAAACGGCGTCGAAAAAACGGGCCGCGCGACCGGGGTGGACGAACAATGCGGCCTCGCGGTCAAAACCGCCTCCGGCGTGACCGTTTTGAGATCCGGCGAGGTCAATACCGTCAGACCGATCGGCGAGGATATTGACAAACAGGCCGGATTTGTATAAAATATTGTCTCAGTTTCCGAAAGGCATTCATCTATGGAAAATATAAAAAACACGGTCGCCGGCGCGATTGCTTCCGCGGTCGGCACGGCGTTTCCGGGCGCCGCCGTCACGGCTGACGAAATATCGGCGCTTCTTGAATATCCGCCCGACGACGCGATGGGAGACATCGCTCTCCCTTGTTTCAAGCTGAGTAAAATACTCAGAAAGCCCCCCGCCGCCATCGCGGCGTCGGTCGCGGCGTCGCTGTCTTCTCCGGCAATATCGTCGGTCGAGGCAGTAAACGGGTATCTAAACGTAAAGATTCACGACGCGGTCTACATTTCCGCGGTCGGAGACGCTCTCGAAAAGGGCGATGATTACGGGAAAAACGACACGGGCAGGGGGAGGACTCTCGTTATCGACTATTCCTCGCCAAACGTCGCGAAACCCTTCCACATCGGGCATCTCGGATCGACGGTAATCGGCCATTCGATAAAAATGCTCCACGCTTTTTCCGGCTGGAACTGCGTCGGAGTCAACCATCTCGGCGACTGGGGCACCCAGTTCGGCAAGATGATAACCGCGTACAGGCTCTGGGGAAATCCCGAAACGGTGGAAACCGAAGGGATCGACGGGCTTGTCTCGCTTTACGTCAGATTCCATAAGGAGGCGGAGACCGATCCTTCGCTCAACGACCGCGCAAGGGAAGAGTTCACAAAACTCGAGCACGGCGACGAGGTAAATACCGCCCTGTGGAAAAAATTCCTTGAAATCAGCATCGCCGAATTCAAAAAGACATACGCTCAGCTCGGAATAGTTTTCGACTACTATACCGGAGAGAGTTTCTATACCGATCTCATGCCGAAACAGGTCGCGCTTCTCAGAGAAAAAGGGCTTCTTAAAACCGACGACGGCGCGTCCATAGTCGACCTTTCGGAGTACGGTATGCCGCCGTGCCTGATTCTCAAGCGGGACGGCTCAACGCTCTATCCGACGAGGGACATCGCCGCCGCGGTTTACAGGAAAGAGACGTTTGATTTCGACAAATGCGTTTACGTCACGTCGAATCAGCAGATTCTCCATTTCCGCCAGTGGTTCAAGGTTATGGAGCTCATGGGATACGATTGGGCCGATGAGCTCGTTCACGTCCCGTACGGCACCCTGTCTGTGAACGGAGAAAAGCTCTCGACGAGGTCCGGTAACGTGATATTGCTCAGGGATCTGTTTGCCGTCGCGATAGAGAAGGTCGGCGAGATCATAGAAAAGAAAAACCCCGATCTCGAGAACAGAGACGAGGTCGCCTGCGCCGTCGGCGTCGGCGCCGTCGTGTTCTACTATCTCACGAACAGCCGCATCAAGGACAGCGATTTCAACCTTGAGGACGCCCTGTCGTTCGAGGGCAATACCGGGCCGTACGTTCAGTACACTTACGCGCGCTGCTGCTCTGTCGTCGAAAAGGCGGGCGGGATACCGCCGTGCGGCGACGGGGCGGGGTACTCCGCCGTTCCGTCCGAAAGGAAGCTTTGCAAAACCCTTTCGCTTTTCGGCGAAAAAGTTACCGAGGCGCTTTCGTCATACGAGCCGATGGTTATAGCCCGTTATCTGCTTGACGTCGCCGGCGACTTCAACCGGTTCTATCATGAATGCAGGATCGCGACCGAGTCCGATACCGCGGCGCGCGCTTTCAGGGTCCGTCTGACCGGAGCGACGAAAGTCGTCCTCGGCAACGCGATGGGACTTATCTGTATGAAAAAAACACCGAAGATCTGATTATGGAGGGAATTGTCAATGTCAGGACACAGTAAATGGAACAATATCAAGCATAAAAAAGAAAAAACCGACGCCCAGAGAGCTTCGGTGTTTACAAAGATCGGAAAGGAGATTACGATAGCCGTCAAGGAGGGCGGACCCGATCCGAACTCCAACAGCAAACTCCGCGATCTTATCGCAAAAGCCAAGGACAATAACGTCCCGAACGACAACATAGAACGCACGATAAAAAAAGCTTCCTCGGCAGACAGCGCGTCGTATGAGGAAATATCGTACGAGGGCTACGGCCCGTCGGGTGTGGCGGTAATCGTCGAGACGGCTACCGACAATCGCAACCGGACCGCCGCCGAGGTGCGTCATTTCTTTGACAAATACGGCGGCAACATGGGTCAGACGGGCTGCGTCGGGTATCTATTCACCGAAAAAGGCGTGATAGTGGTCGATAACGAGGACGGGGACGTCGACGAGGACACCTTGATGATGGACGCGCTCGAGGCCGGCGCTCTCGATCTTTCGCGTGACGAGGATTGCTTTGAGATTTATACCGAAGTCGACGATATGGGCGGCATAAGAGCCGATCTTGAAGGAAAAGGGTATCTCGTAGTTTCCGCCGACCGCGACATGATACCGTCGAATTATATCACTCTGACAGATGAGGAGGACATCAAGAACATGGGACTCCTTCTCGAAAAACTCGAGGACAACGACGACGTCCAGGCGGTGTTCCACAACTGGGAAAACTGCGACTGAAAAAGCGTCCGCGCGCCGGAAACCGGCGCGCGGATTTTCTAAAGTTCTTCAAACGGTATTTCGATGGTTATATCGCCGAATGCGGCGGGAGATATCTCCCCGGAGCGGACGAATACCGCCACTCCCGTTTCGGTGATATAAAAGTTGTAGAGCGAAACGGAGGCCCCGACAGTTTCCGACGCGTTATCATAAAACGTCCCGGGGTCCGAGGCGATGAGGGCGGAGAAGCGAGACACAACGTACGACGTCACGGCGTCGCTGCTCCTTCCCGTGAAAACGTCGAGGGAAATAAGTTCTCCCGACCTCAGGTCGAAGCAGAGCGACCGGTGAGTCGCCGCGGCCGCGGCGCCGCCACCCTGCAAAACCGTCTCAAAGAGTACGGATAGCGCGCCGTTTTTCTGTTTTGACGAAAAAGAGGTATTGTACGTTGACGCCTCGAAATCGATTCCCGACGATTCGCTGAAACTCAGATCGTCGAGCGCGAGGTCCTTTTCATACTGTGATATATTTGTCAGAGAGCGCGCAGTTTCCGCGATCTTTGCGTTTATCAAATCAACGCGGTCGTATCCGTCAAATACCGGATAGACTGCGAATTTTGATATCAGGAGGACCCCGTCGCGAGAGAACTCGTCCGACGATACGTCCTCGCTCACGGTCAGCTCCGGTATCCCGGTGTCGAGCGGCGGAATGACCGTTCCTTCAGTGACCGGGGGGAGCGTCGCCGCCTCCGTTTCTGCCGGAGCGCGGCTCGTGACGACGGTGTTTTCATCCGAAGACGCCGACGTTTCCGTGATGCCGCTTTTCTGCGGAATGCCGCTGATTATGACCGCGGCGGCAAGCAGTACGGCAGCGACGCCGACCGCGACTGCGTAGGGTATTATTTTTTTCCTGTCAGGCATTTCAGTCCTTTTTTGAGAGTCCTATGAGCGCGGCGCCGATCACCGTTGCGAAATTCGACAAATCGGGAAGAATATATTTTTTCCCGAAAAGCTCCGACATGCTGTCGAACATCTCCTTTGCCTGGGGCATTTTCGTCAGGTTGCCGGTCATGACGATATCGGAGAGATTTTTGTCGCGGGCGGCGAAGAGCGAAAGCATGGATACCGTCTCAACGACCATATTGTTCAGCCCGAGCGCGAGATCCTCTTTTGTCGCGAGGTCGCTGACGTTGCCGAAGTTGGATGCGGTGAGGGAAGAGTCCATCCCGCTTATGTTCTTTTTGGTGAGGTCGGAAACGCGCAGATTGACCTTGCTCAGATCGCCGGATTCCGCAAGAGTGACGATGTCTTCCGTGTGGCGGACGCCTATCAGTTTTTTCGCAAGGCCGGTGAGTGTACCTCCTCCGACCCCGGTACCGCCGAGATATTCGACTTTTTTGCCTTTTTTGGCGTAAACTATCGCGGTGCCGGTCCCCATGCTCACGACGATCGCTTCGTGAAGTCCAGAAACGTAAAGCCCGCCGAGCCCTATGCAGTCAAACTCGGCAGCATGCGTGCATTCTATGCCGTAAAGCGGTTTTGTCAGGAACGACGACCCGACGCCCGTCACCATCACGGATTTTATTTCGTCGATGCCGATGTCGTTTTCGCTCGTGAACTTGCCGAAAGCGCCGTATGCCGACGTTATCGGGTCGTTCGCCTTTACGAGCATCGGGGGAATAAGCTTCCCGTTTTCGTCAAATCCGACAATTTTTGTCGTGCTTCCGCCTACGTCGATTCCGATAATTGAACTCATTTCAAACTCCGCTCCTTTTCATACGCGATATTTTATCACAATCACCCCTTTAAGTCAATCGCCGCGCGCGCCGAGGTTTTAATAATTTGTAAAATGTGTCCGGTGTGTTTTTCAGGTTGACTTTGACGTGGATAAATGGTATAATTTAAAAGCATTATACTGGAAGACTGCGGTATGTTCGGATCCGAATGTTTTAGGTATTACCGTTCCCTGACCGACACGGGGATATACGATGAGATATTTGAATGTCTCGCCTCGGTTAATCAGAAGGCGAGCGTTCCGAGGATCGGCGTTGAACGCGCCGCGAAGATATTCAGGGAGGTCCTTCTCGACAATCCCGGGATATTCTACGTTGACGGGATCTCTTATTCCGTTCGCGGCGATTCGATCGACCTCATCCCGAAATACTCTTTTGACAAAAAAGAGATCGCGGGGATAAGTCTTTCGCTTAAAAAGCGCGCCGAGAGGATAGCCGCCCGGCTGAAAGGCGGGACGGATCCCGTGTCTGCCGTGCATGATTTTCTCGTTTCGTCCGTAGAGTACAGATTCGAAAAGCGCAGATATTCGCACGAGATATACGGTGTGCTCCATCACGGCATAGGGGTATGCGAAGGGATATCAAAAACCGCAAAGCTGCTTCTCGACATGATGGGTACGGAAAGCGCGGTGATAGTCTCCGAACCGATGGGAAACGTTTCACACGCGTGGAACGTCGTCTGGACCGGCGGTCGCCCGCTTCATTATGACATAACGTTCGATCTTTCACACCGCGCGGACAGGAGACGCTATTTCGGGCTGACGGACGCCGGGATATATCTCGATCACGGCAAACCGCTCTATCCGGCGCCGGAGTGCAACTGACAACACGTAAACTGAGAGGTAAATATGTCGCTCAAACTCAACAGCAAATACATCGGCGGCTTCGTTCCCGGAGAAGAACTTGACAAAATCGCGCCCGAGGCGGAGGCCGCTCGCCGGAGCCTGCTCGGCGGGAACTGCGCCGGCAACGACTATCTCGGATGGATAGATCTTCCCGTGAATTACGACAGGGATGAGTTTTCCCGCATAAAGGCGGCGGCGGAAAAGATAAGAAAAACCTGCGACGTCTTCATCGCCATCGGAATAGGCGGTTCCTATCTCGGAGCCAGAGCCGCGATAGAGTTCGTAAAATCTCCGTTTCACAACAAGATAAAGAACGGCTCGCCGGAGGTATATTTCGCCGGCAACGGGCTCAACACGGAGTATCTTAAAGAGCTCCTTGAGATCTGCGAGGGGAAGGACGTTTGCGTAAACGTCATCTCAAAATCCGGCACAACGACCGAGCCTGCCGTCGCGTTCAGGGTGTTCCGCGATCTGCTTGAGAAAAAATACGGCAAAGAAGGCGCGAGAGAACGCATCTTCGTGACGACGGACAGGCAAAAGGGAAAACTCAAGGAGCTTTCCGACAGGATCGGCTACGAGACATTCGTCGTCCCGGACGACGTCGGCGGGCGCTATTCCGTCCTCACGGCGGTCGGACTTTTGCCGATAGCCGTCGCCGGCGTCGATATCGACGCCCTCATGGACGGCGCCGCTGAAATGAGAAAAGAACTGCTCGACGCGCCGTTCCATAATAACCCGGCGATGCTTTACGCCGCGTACAGGAACGTTCTTTACAGAAGCGGGAAAAAGACCGAAATACTCGTTTCGTACGACCCGGCGCTTCTTATGTTCAACGAATGGTGGAAACAGCTTTTCGGCGAGAGCGAAGGCAAGGACGGCAAGGGGCTTTATCCCGCGTCGGCAATATTCTCCGCCGATCTCCATTCGCTCGGACAGTATATCCAGCAGGGAGAGAGAAATCTCATCGAGACCGTGATCGACGTTCAGAACGATCCCGCGCCGTTTATCATTCCTGAGGACCCGGAGAATTCCGACGGGCTGAATTTCCTTGCCGGGAAAACTCTGCATGAGGTCAACAAAAACGCGTTTCTCGCGACGGTAATCGCCCACACGGACGGCGGAGTGCCGAATCTCATTGTCGAGATCGATTCGAGAAGCGAGCGCTCGCTCGGCGGGCTGATCTGGTTCTTTGAGTTCGCCTGCGCGGTGTCGGGGCTTATTCTCGGTATAAATCCGTTCAATCAGCCGGGCGTGGAAGACTATAAGAAAAATATGTTCGCTCTTCTCGGAAAACCGGGCGAGGAACACGAGCAAAGAAGAAAAGAACTTCTGAAAATGATTTATTGACACAGGAGGAACAACATAACATGATCAAACTAATCGTAGGACTGAAGGGTTCGGGAAAAACCAAGGCGATCGTCGACATGGCAAACGCGAGGATCAGAGAAACAAACGGCTCGATCGTTTTCATTGAGAAAGGGACTAAGCTTATCCATGAAGTCAAGCATCAGGCGCGGCTTCTCGACTCCGACGAGTATCTGATCGACAGCGGCGCCAAGCTTTACGGCTTTGTCGCCGGAAATTACGGGAGCAACTACGACGTCACCGATATTTTCATCGATTCCGCTCTCAAGATATGCGGAAACGACAAAAACGAGCTGTTCAGTTTCCTTGATCAGGTTATGGCGTTTACCGCAAATCATCCCGTGAATTTCGTGATCACTTCATCGATATCCGCTGAAGACGTTCCCGAAAAATACGCTTCTCTGATATGACAAACCGGGCATCCCGAACGGGATGCCTTTATTGGCCCTGTATCAACCCAAATGGAAAAGAATAACGGAATTGGTTCACTTAACGAGCGGGCGCTTCATCTCGCGCTCAAAAAATATCTCGATCCCGATGAATCCCATCACGAGATCCCGGTCGGCGGGTTTATTGCTGATATAAAAAACGGGAACGAGATAATAGAGATCGAAACGAGGTCGTTTTCAAATCTCAGAAACAAGCTTCCGGTACTGCTGAAAGAAAATCGCGTAACTGTCGTCTATCCCGTCTCGGAAAACACGACGTTCGTCGTCATCGGGGAGGACGGCAAAACGGTCAGAAAAGGCAGATCAACGAAAAAGGGCAGGCCGACGGACATTTTCGGGGAACTTATGAAAATATCCGGTTTTATAGGCGATCCGGGGCTCAGTTTTCTCGTTTTGCTGATTGATACCCTCGAATACCGCGTCCCCGTCAGCCGCAGGGGAAGAAAGAGCACAAAGCGGACGGACAGGATTCCGACGGCCGTTAACGGGAAAATAGAACTCAAAGGCCCCGCCGACGTGGCCGGCCTTCTTGACATACCCGACGGAGATTTCACGGCCGCCGGTTTTGCTCTGCACAACAAACTTAAACAGTACGACGCGTGGGAGGCGCTCAAGGTCCTCGAGGATATCGGCGTCGTCACTTGCTCAAAAGAAAAAAGGCCGTTTTTGTACAGAAAGACGATTGACAACCCGGCCGTCTGATGCTATAATCTTTAAAAACAGAGTAGACGCTACGGCGTTGGCGCGCTTCGGCGCGGCCTGAAGTGCCGTCGGAACGGGGAGTTGTCCGGCGGACGAAACCGATCGTGGCGTCGCATCCCGCTGTACAAGAGGAAATACGCCTCCGGTTCAGCAGAATGCTAACGGGAGGTGTTTTTACTTGAAAGACAAACTGAGGAAAAGAATACTTACGATCTGCGTCTGCGCGCTGCTCGCGGCGCTTTCCTTTGTGCTTGCGTATTTCGCAAAAATGATTTTCAGTACAAGCCCGCTGAGGTTCACGATTGAAAACATTCCCGTTTTCATCGCATCGGCTGCTTACGGACCCGTGATGGGTATGCTCGTCGGGGTAATGGCGGATCTCCTTTCATGCGTCGTGAGCGGTATGGCGCCCATCCCGCTCATCACGGTCGGAGCCGCCCTCGTCGGCCTCGTCTCGGGACTTGTCTTCAGATTCGTGAAAATACGGCCGGCGGCGAGGACCTTTGCCGGCGTATTCGCCGGACACGCCGTCGGATCGATGGCCGTCAAAACCATCGCGCTCTACGGCTTTTACGGGGGGATCGTCTTTGTGAGGATCCCGATATATATCGGGATCGCGCTGCTCGAGAGCGTTACGCTTATCCTTCTTTTCGGCAGAAAATCGATCAGAAATCTTATAAAAAAAGCCGGCGGAGAACTGTATTATGACGATTGAGGAAGCGATAAAGTACATAAAATGCGTTTCCTCGCTCGGCACAAAGCCTGGGCTCGAAAGGATAACGGCCCTGCTCGATCTTCTCGGCAATCCCGAAAAAGAACTGAGAATAATACACGTCGCCGGCACAAACGGCAAGGGATCTTTTTCGGCGATGATCTCCTCTGTCCTGAGGGAAGCCGGCTTTTCCGTCGGCCTTTACACCTCTCCGCACCTCGTTAAATATAACGAGCGCATATCGCTGAACGGAAAAGACATATCTGACGGGGAACTGTCGGGGGCGCTTGAAAAGATAGTTTCGGTTTCGGAAAAAATGAAGGAAAAATACGGAGCGCCCTCCGAGTTCGAGATACTCACGGCGATCGCCTTCGAGTTCTTCGCCGAAAAGAAACCGGATTTCTGCGTGATCGAATGCGGCATGGGCGGCAGATGGGACGCGACTAACGTTTCTGACAGGCCGCTCCTCAGCGTGATAACTGGCGTTGCGCTCGATCATACCGCGTATCTCGGAGACACAGTCGAAAAGATAGCAGGGGAGAAGGCGGGGATAATCAAGCCGGGCCGCCCGGTCCTTTTCGGCGGAAACAGCCGGGAAGCGCTCGGCGTTATCTCAAAAGCCGCGACGTCGTCTTCTTCGTCGCTGACAGTTACGGACAGGCGTGAAATCGGGAACGCGGTATATTCGGCCCGTGGCACACGCTTTTCTTACAGGGGTAAAGAATACGAGCTCGGACTTGTCGGGCACTACCAGCCGTTCAACGCCGCGAACGTGATCGAGGCGACGGAGATCCTGCGCTCGGAGGGCGTCAAAATACCGGAAAAAGCGCTTTTTATGGGTCTGAAAAACGTGCGCTGGAAGGGAAGATTCGAGAGAATGAACGACGACCCGCCGATCTATTTTGACGGGGGACACAATCCCGAGGGAGTCTCCGAGGCGGTTCAGTCTGTCAGAGAGATTTTCGGCGGCAGGGTCAATCTTATAACCGGCATGCTGAGAGACAAGGACTACGGCCTTATGATAAGCGAAATGGCGACGGTCGCGGCCGCGGTGTTTACCGTGACGCCGGACAGTCCCCGCGCCCTCGACCGGAGAGAAACGGCGGCGGAGTTTGAAAAACTCGGCGTAAGGGCGGAGGCGTGCGGATATATGAAGGTCGCGCTCAGAAAAGCAGTTTCGGAGTCGAAACGAAACGGTTTTCCCGTGCTTTGTCTCGGGTCGCTGTATTCATACGCCGGATTTTCAAGGGCAGTCACTGAAATCAGAGGGAGAGCGGAATGAACGAAGAAGAAAGAAAACAGGATACGGTCGAGCCGGAGGATAAAGCGGAAAACGCGGCATACCGAAAAAAGATTGCGGTGCGTTTCCTCATCGTGCTTG
>JAGABQ010000046.1:0-2594 GCA_017614495.1 Clostridia bacterium | reverse complement strand
GGAGCAGGGGCTCCCGCTCACTTCTTCAAAAATCTCGGGCGCGTGCAACAGACTTATGTGCTGTCTGAGATACGAAAGCGAATTCTACCGTTCTCAGCTCTCTGTCATGCCGAAGGTCAACGCTTCGGTGAGTACGCCGGACGGCAACGGCACGGTGAGCGAAATAATCCCGCTCGACGGCGACGTTAAGGTGGTGCTCGAAAACGAAAAGAACGCGAGAAAGTACCACTACACCGACGTAAAGATAATACCCAAGCAGAAATGATTTCAGGCGGTCCCGCAGGACCGCCTTAAATTCTTTTATTCTTCCGGCTCGAAATAGAGCGTTTGTCGTAGCAGCGATATCGCTTTGTCGCGGACGTTGTCGGGGTCTCCGGCTACCGATTTTACCTCGATCTCGTAAACGTATCCGTCGCATTCACCGGCAAAATACCAGATGGTGCCGTTGTTGCAGGTGTACCAGTCCGAGCCGTTTATCTTTTCTTTGGCAAACGGCGTGACGCCCGTCGATTTTGCGGGGCGCGAATCGTTCTTAACGTATTCCTCAAGTCCTTTGTCTCCGAGAGAACTTACCATCAGCGTGATGTCCGCGCCGGGCATGCCGTATTCCTCGGTATAAAATTCCCATACTCCGAGAAGACCGTTGTAGGGATTGTTCACCGTCCCGTCGGGGATATAGAAGCAAAGATCGTAGACCTTTTTGTCTATTCCCTCGGCGGTCGGTCTGTTTGAGGCCGACGGCGCGACGGGTTTCGTCCCTTCCGCCGGGTCGGTCACGTAGGCCGACGGCGACGGCTCGGTGTCTTCGGTCTTTCCGCCGAAAACGCTGTTGAATATCTTTTTGTAAATGTTGAAGCAGCTTGTCAGAGAAAGTACCGTCGCGGCGATCAGCGCCAGCGCGGCGATTTTTTTAAGATTTTTCATCACGATACCTCAATTATTTTTCTGTTGCGCCGTCCGTCGCGGGGTCACTCTTTTTTCAGCTTGGCGTAGGAAGCCATGAGCTTTTTCGTTCCGATATCGTCGAAGGCGACGGAGTAGAGATAGTCACCGCCCATTTTTGTGACGGAACTGACCGTGCCCGCCCCGAAGAACGGATGGACCACCCGCGTGCCCGGTCCGAACGTCTCGATGATCTTTTCGGAATTGTCCAGACGGAGCGCGGATTTATTTGAAAACTCGCGCGACACCGTGCCGAGCTTGTTAGGCCTCAGCGTCGAGCCGCGGTGACGGTCTGCCTGTCTGACTGTTTCGTCGGTCTCGAGGCACTCCCGGGGGATTTCGCGGAGAAAACGCGATTCGCGGTTCTGGTTTGTCCTGCCGAAAAGCGTCCGCTCGTGCGCCGTTATGATATAAACGCGCTCCTTTGCCCTCGTCACGGCGACGTAGGCGAGCCGCCGCTCCTCCTCGGTGTTGTCTTCCTCGAGCGACATTCCGGGCGGGAATATGTTTTCCTCGAATCCGGGGATGAATACTATGGGGAACTCCAGTCCCTTTGCGCTGTGTACGGTCATCAGGGATACGGCGTTGCCTTCGCTGTCATAGTTGTCGATATCCGACATGAGCGCGACCTCTTCAAGGAAGCCGGACAGAGACGGCTCGTCGGCCATGCTCTGATAGCTTTGCGCGTTCGAAACGAGCTCTTCGACGTTCTGGAGCCGTTCCGCCTCTTCTTCTCCGCCGTTCACGAGCATTTCTCGGTATCCCGTGAGCTCGATGGTTTTTTCAAAAAGCACGTCGAGCGGCGCGGAGTCCCTTATCCTCCGGAGCTCGTCTATCATATCGGAAAACGCGACGAGACGCTGCGCCGACTTGCAGATTTGCGGATAATACGCGGCGTTTTTTATGATCTCGAACATTGACACACCGTTTGCCGACGCGATTATCCCGATATCGCTCACGAGTTTGTCGCCTATCTTGCGCTTCGGCTCGTTTATGATCCTTCTCAGTCGCAGGTCGTCCGCCGGATTGTTTATTATCGCGAGATAGGCGAGTATATCCTTGATCTCTTTTCGCTCGTAGAATCTCGTGCCGCCGACGAGACGGTAGGGAAGTCCCGACCGTGAAAAAACTGATTCGATGACGTTGGACTGAGAGTTCATACGGTAAAGTACGGCGAAATCGCTGTATTTCCGCTTTTCTTTCATTGTGAGCTCGAGTATCTTTCCGGCGATGAATTTCGCCTCGTCGAGCTGAGTTTCACATTTTCTGTGCACGACCTTTTCACCTGCCGGGCCGTTTGTGAAGAGCTTTTTGCTGTGCCTTCCCTTGTTGTTTTCGATGATTCCGTTCGCGGCGGTCAGGATATTTTCCGTAGAGCGGTAGTTCTCCTCGATACGAACGACTCGCGCGTCGGGATAGTCTCTGTCAAAATGAAGGATGTTTTCGATGGTCGCTCCGCGAAAACGGTATATGCTCTGATCGTCGTCCCCGACGACCATCACGTTCCGGCGTCTTTCCGTCATGAGCTGAATCAGTCTGAGCTGAGCGGGGTTTGTATCCTGGAACTCGTCCACGCTCACGTAGCGGAACCTGCCGTTGCAGAAATCGAAGGCTTCGCCGTTTTCTTCAAGCAGGCGCACGATCTACATGAT
>JAGABQ010000045.1:0-4122 GCA_017614495.1 Clostridia bacterium | reverse complement strand
TCGGCGTACTTTTACGGTCTTGCCGCCTCCGCCGTGAGTTCGCTCAGACTTGCTGTCGAGAGGATCCTGTGGCTCAAGGGCGAGGGCGACGATTTCGCTTCGCTTTCCGAGGGAAGCGCCTACACCGACTGGGATGAGATCGCCGAGCTTTGTCTCGCGTCCCCTTATCCGTACTATTTCGAGGGGCTGATCCACGAGATACAGGGCGAGGGAGACGAGGCCTCCGAGTGTTATATCAGCGCGTCCGTCATGCCGAATTTCCCGGACGACGGGATGAGCTTTATGTACCTGCGCGATTTGACCGTGTCGGAACTTTATTCCCTGCGTGACGAGCTGAGGGATAAGGAAAACGCAATATACTGCAAATACAGGCCGGTGCTGTACGGCTATGAGAGAAACGAATACACCTATATGCCGGAATATCTCCGCGCCGACGCCCTCGAACTTCTTGAAGCCGAGAAGTATCCGGAGGCCGTAATCGCGGCGAGGTACGCCGTGAGGATGAACCCGACAGACGCCGGAAACTGGCTCGTCGCGATAACAGCCGCCGCCTACGCCGACGACGGGCTTCAGGCGGGGCGCTGGCTCGACGAGGGACTCAAATATTTCCCGGAGAACGAGGAGCTTCTGAATCTTCAGTCGTCGTTTTCCGACATGCTGAGCGGAGAGGGGGAATGACGGTATGAAAAAATCATTGTTGAAGAGCGTCGTCGTTCTGCTCGTTCTCGTCCTCATAATTCCCGCGCTTCCGCCGGCTGTCCGCGTCGCCGCGGACGGCAAGCTCAAAGGCATAGATTACGACAGATTCACACAGAAAATATCCGAGCAGACGGGATCTTACGACGTCACTCTCACGGTCCACGACATGGATTTCAAGGGAAAACTTTCGGGGACCGAAGGCCTGACCGTCGAAGAGATGAACGAGATCATACTGGCGCAGCTCAAGGCGATGGATCTCACGCTCGCCGAGGTCGAGGTCCTGTCGACCCTGGGAGCCGATCTCGACGGAAAGGTCACCGTCGAGATGGGCAAAAAGCTTGCCCTCGCCCTGTCTGCCTACGTTCCCGTTCCGGGCCCCGGCGCGGGGACCGTCGCAAAGCAGCTTTTGTACGGCAATGCGACCGAGCAGGACGCTCAGCAGGACGTCGCCGTTTCGATAGCGAAGGACAGTCTCGAAAAAGCGGCGAAGGAAAGCCGCAAGAAAATCGCCATCGCGCATCTTAAGGCGGGAACGGTGCCAAAGCACGCCGCCGTCCGGCTCGGCATGGTCGGCTTTGCTCTCAGCTCCGTCGAGGCTGGCGTCGAGCTCGCGGACACCACTCAGTTTGACGAGTTCTGCCGGAAGATGGAGAAACAGTTTGAAAAGATCGGCGCGTTCTACGCGATATGCAGCCAGAAAATGAACGACAAGGTGGCGGCTAAAAACACCGGCCGCTGCCGCATAACGTTTGAAAACGCCGTAGCCGAAACGAAATGCGTTTTCCTCGGGGTCGACGGAGTGAGGCTGAAATACACCCTGAATGGGGAGCTCGTCAGAGAGGTTTCGTCCGAAGCGGACTACGATCCGTACGACAATTCGGGAAAATACGAGGGCGATCTCACGCTGACCGTTGAGGGGCTCGACCTTGCGACTGATTTTGACGCCGTGTTCGCTGATAAAAGCGACATCTGGACGTACGGCCAGAGGATAAACGACTGGTGCCAGATACTGTATAAGTTCGAGGGAATGCCCAACGCCAGAAAAGACAACCTCGACAAGTTCATTTTTACGGTCAACAAGCCGACCGTCCTCAAAAGGACGCTCATCGGCCGCTTCACGGTGAACGTCACGTCCTGGAAAACAGGTACGGTCAAGCCGGGGCTGAGCGGAGCGTTCAACAACCGAGGGGATTCCACGGAGTTCAGGTTCGCCATGAATTTCGGTCAGGAAGTCAAGACCGATCAGATGGTTGAGCAGAACGGCTGGATAAGAAACCTCGGGCATCCGGTCATGCAGTGGCACGTTATCTCAAACGGCATAGACCTGAGTACCTTCCACGTGACCTGGGTCGGGAACGAGGCGGCGAGATACTACGCGGGCGGCGCCTCCGTCGGGAAAGAGATGTACAGCGGAGACGGGCAGGATATGGTGATAACCAAGCGCGATCTCGGGACGGTCTGGTACGCTCTCGAGTTCGCTCCGGAAATGAAAATAAACGTGCCGACGATAAAACGCGGCTCGTGACGCAAATAAAAGAAACGAAAGGGACAGAAAGATGAAAAAAGCAATTGCACTGCTGATTGCTCTGATTCTCATCGTGATTTCCGTCGCGTCCTGCGGCGGGGGCGGCGGAGGGACCGACACCCCCATGACGAGAAAAGACGGAGACAAGACGGCCGCAGAGGGCGATGAGACCACTCAGGGCGGCGCGCAGGGTATCGTCGAAGATCAGCCGATCAGTCTGGAGGCGCTCCTTCAGTACTGTGAGAGCGGAGATACCTCCGTATTCACGCCGCACAAGCTGACGGCGGCGGAACAGGACAAGCTCCGCCGTTCGGTAGAGGCGCAGGGCGGAACGGTAGAGTTCTCGCAGAACGGCGATATCACGGTCAGAGGAGTCGGTACGTCGTGGTTCACCATAAGGATAGACGGCTCGGTCGAAGGAGTTGACGACGACGGGAACCCGTTCGGCTTCTCAAACGCGGGCACCTGGCCGGACAGCGAGCTCGGAAAAGCGATACCCGAGGCGGGACTTGAGATACAGTCGTCCATCGGAGACGATGAAAATGTTGTCATCACCTTCAAAAACGCCGGATACGACGAAATGAAGGCGTACGCCGCAAAGGTTAAGGCGGCGGGATTCACCGAAAACGAGAGTGAGACCGACATGCCCGACTCCGGGATATATGTGTTCTCCGCGGAGAACGCCGACGGGCTCACCGTAAGCGTTATGTACATGGCGAGCCAGAACAGCGCGATGGTCTCGGTGGAGAAGAGAAGCGGCGCCGACGACACCGGCGACGATCCGTTCTATCCGGGATATCAGGGGAGCGAAGCGGAGCTCCCGTCGGAGTTTGCGTTCCTTGCCGGGGGAGTGACCGACGGCCTTGCGGTTTACGACTACGACGGATATTATTCGATCGAAAAGAAATCCGGCGCCGCCACCCTTGAGGAGGCAAAGAAGTTCGCTTCTCTCTGCGAGGAGAACGGCTTTGCAAAAATGACGGGGACAGAGTACGCCAATCCCGACGGCTTGGACGCTTTCTTTGCCGTGTATTCCAAGGATAATCTTGAGATCACGATATCTTTCAACATAATCGAGGACACCCCGTTCTTTGTAGATCTTAAAAAAGCCGAAAGCGGCGGGCAGGACATCCCGGCGGGCACCGACGAATGGCCGTCATCGGGCTTCCTTTCGCTCATTCCCAAGCCGGATTTCGGTACCGGCTTCACTATCGGCGATAACGACGAGTACCAGACCACCGTGATGGTCACGGGCGCGACCGCGGAGGATTATGCGGCGTACGTTCAGAAGGTAATGGCGGCGGGATTTACCGTTGACGCGGATTATGAGGATGACGATGACGTTCTCTTCTACGAGGCGGCCGACGGGAAAGGCCACGCCATGTACGTCCAGTTCGTGTACGGGATCTTCGCCATCGGCGTCGGACTCGCCGACTGATAGGTTGCCGTATTGACAAAATAGCATCACGAGTGTATAATTGACACGATAGAGTGTATCTATCGAAGTGTGAATTACAGTCAGATTCGTGTGAGAAAGAAATGAATAAAATAATTATTGCAATTGTTGCACTTTTGGCAATTGCGGTTGGGGCAGCAATTGTTGTGCCTATGATAATCAACGATAAGCCTAATAATCCAGTGCCTATCGAATCAACAGATATTTCATCAATCGGCACAACTGCGGTAGCAAATATAGTGAATTCAGAAACAACTGAAATCGGCACGATTGAGAACGATGGCGTTACAGAGGCAATCATGTCAACGGAAACAGAAACCGAGTTGATTACAGAAAATGTTGAGTTGACTACAAATGAGGTTACAGAAACAGATTTGCCGACAACAACCAAAACAAAGGAGACCAAACCTCCCAAAACAACTACAAAAGAAACTGAGAGACT
>JAGABQ010000044.1:0-5464 GCA_017614495.1 Clostridia bacterium | reverse complement strand
GTGCGAGCACGCCGTCGACAGCGCCGCGGTAAGTATAAGAATCAGAATTACCGAAACAACAATAATTTTTTTCATATCTTTTTTCATATCAGGTATGGCCGTCGTTCCGTCGGCACATCTTTTAATACCGTCTCCGCCGCCCCGAAACGGGAGACAGCGGAGATCTTTTTCATTCCGGAATCATTTCAGCTCGTCGTGACGCACTCTCGCGATGACTCCTTCGAGTATCACTTCGTAGCCGACAAGGAAATAGTCTCCTCCGTCGAAGACCGCAGGATACTGTACTCCAACACGGGGATCGAGCATTTTCTGCCTTATGAACGTTTTGCCGTCGTCCTCGCTTATGTCGAGGATGAAGGGATCGCGGTCATCTCCGCCCGTGTAAGACGAGTTTTCGACTCTTGTGAGATAATGCGGGATGGGATTGAGGACAGCGACGGTGTATTTGCCGGTGCGGAGCATCACCATCGGCGAGCACGGCGAAGTGAAATGCTTGTTCGGCATGGCGGGAGACCACGTAAGCCCGTCGTCGTCTGAATATGTTTCGTACTGCACACCGAGGTCAGTACGGCAGAAAACGCGTATCCGCCCGCTTTCTGTCTGATACGGGAACGGCTCCTGAAGACCCGTCATCGTATACTCCTCGGGAAGACCGTAAACGCGATGCTTTGCCTCGTGCCACGTTTCGCCCTCGTCATCCGAGTAGAAGAACGCCACCACACCGTACATGGAAAGCCCGTAATAGCACGACGGGTCGAATCTGTGATTTGCGACGGGGATCAGTATGCGTCCGCTTTTCAGTCTTATTCCGTGCCCGTTTACGAAGCAGAAGCCCTCGTCGGGAGGGGTTATCAGCTTCGGCTCCGACCACGTCACGCATTCGTCCGACGAACGCGTGAAATAAAGCATCCCTTTGTGATAGATATTGCTGTTGGATCTCTCCTCCCAGGTGCCGCATCTGTCGTGACGCACGTAGACCATGCCAACGTCTCCGTTTTTGAGCCGGAAAAGGGTCGGGTCCATGAGGTTTTCGTGGCCGTCGCCGTACATGATCCTTCTCTCGACCCAGGTCATGCCCTCGTCGTAGGAACGGATACATCCGAAGTCCGCGAGATCGCAGTCGTCGCACATCTCATAGTAGTGCGACCAGACGTAAATGATCGAATTGTCCTTCAGCCGGAAAAAACTGCCCTCCGAATTGCGCATGTTTTCCGAATGCGTCGGAAGGACGCACACTTCTCTTCCGGCAAGCGATAAAAATCCCATCAGTATATTCTCCTTTCCTGAAATACGTTAAACCTTTGACATGAATTTTTTGTAGAACTGGTTGCATACCAACTTCATAACGTCTTCGACCTCGGCCCAGCTTGACGAATAAGTGTTCGCCTCTCCGTCAACGATTCTGAAAATCGGAAACATAGCGGGCCCGAAGTTCTGAAGGTCTTCGTTAGGCGCAATAAGATAAGTGAATTCGAAAACCGACCATTCGGTCAGCATCCTGCGCCAGTTTTCCCTTGACCGGTCGTCCTGAATTATCCTCTGCTGAACAAAGTTGTCGTAGAATGCCGGAACGAGATATTTCTGCGAACCGTAGGACATTGCCTCGATCATCGCGCCGACGAATTCGGGATCCTTAATATCCGACGGAACGATGAGCGGACCGCCCTGACACATATTATAATACCTTTCCTGGCTTTCGTCGTATTTCGGATTCGGCAGGATACCTATATGCATATCGAGTTCCCAGTTCTTGATCTGTCTGAGCTCGGCGCCGGAAGACACAAACAGCGCGTTTCCTTTAAGGAACGGGTCGTAGCTCCATTCCTTAAGGTATGTGTCGGGACTGTCGCAGAACGTTTTGAGTCTGTCAACGACCTTTATCGCCTTGTCGCTTCCGTAATCGAACTCCCATCCGTTGTCGGTTATATACGAACCCCTGAGGCCGGCACCCGAGAAGAAATGCAGCGGCGTACCCGGCATACCGTCAAACCCGTAACGGTCGTTTATATCCATGATCCCGTCCTGATTCAGATCTTCGTTCAGACCGTCAATCATCCGGAATATCACGTCAAGAGTCCAGCTTCCGTCGTCGACCAGATCGTAAAGATAATTCTCGTCATAATTCAGGTTGACAAGCATATCTTCGTTGACGTATATCCTCTGAGCGCTGTGGCACGGATACGTCAGATCCGACGAGAAAATATAGTTTTTTGATTTCATCTCGAAGGTTTTGTTGAACTGACTGTGATAATAATCAGCGTCAAGGTTGACGTACGGAAGAGTCGAGACGTCGTAGAGCATTCCGTCGATTATAAAGTCCGACATCGCGTAGCAGCCTTCGAGGAAATACAGATCATAAATCAAGTCGCCGTCCCCGGCAAGCTGATACATATAGGCCTTGCCGTCTTTGTATCCCGCCCACGTCCAGTTTTCGTCGCAGGTTATCTTGCAGCCGAACTTTTCCTCTATTTCGACGTTGCGCTTATGCGCGTCCGCCTGGAGGCGGTCGCTTTCGTCCGGCTCGTCGACGTCGAAAAAGCACGCCCAGTAAATGTCGATGTTTCCGCCCTTGTACGTGGCGATCTTGAACTCTTTGCCTTCGAATTTTTCCTTGTCAGCTAACGGAACGTTGCCGTAATACCCGAGCTGAGTGACTGGCGCAGTCGTGTTGCCCGGCATCTCCTCGGTTCCTGCGGCCGTGTCGCCGCCCGGCCCTGCGGGGACGCCGGTATTGCACGCCGCTGTGACGAATACCGTCATCAGTGCGGCTAGAATAAGCGCGATCGTCTTTTTCATTCTTGAATTTCTCCTTGATTATTTCGCGGCGAGGCCGCGATGATACGAAGCGTGAAGGGGGCGCGTGAGGTATGACGCCCCGGCGTTTTCGGCTCCTTCCCCGGGGGAAAAGCATCCACCGACGGAAGGTGTTCGCCAGTATGCTGTGACCTTGTCGGTCTGCCGATATTTTAACAAAACATAAACGCGTTTACAAGGTATGAAACGGACTTTTTTGCACCGCAAAATGTCCGAACAATTCACTTAACTCCGCTCAAATCAATTGTTCCGACGGAGAAAAGCGTAATTTAATTGACAAAAAGCCGCGGGAATTGTATAATAGACGCGGGAGGTATGACCAAATGGTTGAACACAACATCCAGATCGAAAACGTTTTTCTGAGAATATTCGACAACGCTGCGGAGATAGACGTATCGCCTGCCGACGTGCATTTCGTCTGCCGCAGAAAGCTCAACACTCTAAAGGTGCTTCACACTCACCCGTATTACGAATTTTTTGTATGCGTTAAGCGCCCGACTGTGATAGGTTTCGGAAGTTTTTCGCAGGAGATCAGGCCCGACGACATTATCATAGTTCCTCCCGGCGTAGAACACGTACTTATCTCTGAAAACGACTGCGCCGACCCGCCGTCGTTGCACGTCGCGATATCAAGAAAACAGGGCGGAAGCAAAGACCTTTTTTCCGAGATTTATTCTTTTATGGCGCAGAACAGCCCGATCCTCATTTCCGACCGGCCGGCCGAAGCCGACCGCCTTTCCCGTCTGATACACGAATCGAAAAAAGACGAAAACGACTATCTTGCCGTGTCCGCCGCCGAGCTTATTATCTCGCTTACGCGTCTGCCATCGAGGATACTTTCAGAAAGCGTCGGCTGTTCCGGCAGGGTCATCAAGGAAAAAGCGCTAGATATGGAGACCAGCAGCGCGCTTGAAAATCTCGTGGCGTCGAAGTTCATGACTGACATAACGTCGTCGGAGGCGGCCGCGATGATGCATCTTTCGGTCAGACAGTTCGACAGGATAATGAAGAAACATTACGGTCAGTCGTTCAGACAGACCGTAACGCTGAGACGGCTGATGGTCGCCGTAGAGCTTTTCAAAACCACCGATCTGTCTATCGAAGACATATCAAATGAAGTCGGTTTTTCTTCGCGCGCCGGATTTTCAAAAGCTTTTGAACTCCAGTACGGCATGACCCCGTCAAAATACCGCAGGATATACTGCGGCAAGAAAAGAAGCGCCAAAAAATAACCTGCGCGATTTTGGGGGTCACAATCTTTCCCGATTATATCGTCGATTCGCTTATACATACCCGGAATCCCCGCGCGTCGGGGATTTTAAGTTTGCGTTTTTTCTAAAATATGCCATCGCCGGACAATGGCGCAGACGCGGAGAAAACAAATGACGAAAGCGGCGAAACGGGCTTTTTCTGCTTGACAAACAGCCGTCCCGATGGTATAATAGTTGTTTGATAAACAGTCTGTCACCCGGAGGGCGATTCTATTATGAGTCTTAAAAGCAACGAAAAAATCAATTCAAACACCGCCGAGCTCACTTTTCTGATCGAAAAAGAGCCGTTTGACAAAGCGGTCACGGAAGCATACAAAAAACAGGCGGCAAAAATAACCGTTCCCGGTTTCCGCAAAGGCAAAGCGCCCCGCGCGCTCGTCGAGAAAATGTACGGAACGGCGACATTCGTCGACGAAGCGATAAACAATCTTCTCCCCGAATATTACGAGGACGCGGTAAAGGAATCAGGGATCGAGCCGGTCGGCAGACCGGAATTCGACATCGTCGAGATCGGAGACGAGGGCGCGCTCCTCAAGGTCACCGTCGCCGTCAAGCCCGAGGTCAACGTAAAGAACTATCTCGGTATAGAGGCGGAAAAAACCATCCGCGAAGTGACCGACGAGGCCGTCAACGACAGGATTGAACAGGCGCGTCAGCGCAATTCGCGCGAAATCGAGGTCGAGGGCAGACCGGCGCAGAAGGACGATATTGCAAATATCGATTACTCCGGCTCGATAGACGGCGTACCCTTTGACGGCGGCTCGGCGGCCGGGCACGACCTCAAGATCGGCTCCGGCACCTTTATTCCCGGATTTGAGGATCAGATCATCGGAAAGAACATCGGGGACGAATTTGACGTGAACGTCACCTTCCCCGAGGACTATCACGCCGAGGAGCTGAAAGGCAAGGCGGCGGTCTTCAAAGTAAAACTCAACTCTCTCAAGGCGAACGAGCTCCCCGAACTCGACGACGAGTTTGCAAAGGACGTCTCGGAATTTGACACGCTCGAAGAATACAAGGCGGACATAAAGAAGCAGATCGCCGAAGATTACGAAAAGCGCGCCGACAGCGAAGTGACCGAAAAGATCATGGAAACGCTCATCGACGACGACCATTTCGAGGCGGATATACCCGAGGCAATGTTCGAAAACGAGGCGGAAAATCAGGTCCGCGATCTCGACTACCGTCTCAGAGGAAGCGGGCTCGATCTCAAGACGTATATGAAATACCTCAACACAGACATCGACGGTCTCAAAGCCCAGTACCGCCCGAGAGCCGAGCAGCAGGTCAAGACCCGCCTCGCCCTCGAGCAGATCGCAAAGAACGAGAACGTCACGGTGACCGACGAGGACGTCAAAAACGAGCTGAAGCGCATGGCT